>NZ_SOKV02000021.1:0-65376 GCF_004407025.1 Paracoccus sp. DMF | reverse complement strand
CAGGTTGCTCCATGGATGGCTCCTCTCAGGATGCGTGCTTTCACAGACCCACCATGGCACAACGCGATGCCGTTAATGGGGCCATCCACACCCTCAATGGCGCCACAATGGACGACCCCAGAGCATGTTCGGCGTAGGCACGCGGAACTGGCGGTTCACCTTGTCCAGCGGACGTGGTGCCGATCTGTCCGGGATCGTCGTCCTGTGCGGCTTGCCACGGATAATCCCTTGGATCCCCAGCCCCTTCATCAACCTCCCGACCGAGCAACGCGCGATGTCGAATCCTTCGTGGCGCAGCTGCCGCCAGACCTTGCGCACGCCACGGCGCGCCCTGTCGGTCTGGCGCGCCGGGTCGGCCCGCTTCGCCAGATGGCTGAAGCAGGTGGAACGGCCGATCGGCAGCACCCTGCAGATCGGCTCGACCCCATGCATCCCCCGATGCGCATCGGTGAACGACACCATCACTTCGTCCGGCGGTCGAGCTCCGCCAGCGCAAAATACGCGCTCGCCTTGCGCAGAGTCTCATTGGCTTGCCGCAGTTTGCGGTTCTCGCGCCCCAGGGCCTTCAGCTTCGCGGCCATGTCGGTCGAGACGCCGGCGCGCCGGCCGCTGTCGACCTCGGCCTTCTTGACACAATCGTTCGGCGTGTTGGCCGAACAGCCGATCTTCGCGGAAATCGACACGATGACCTGCCGGCGCGATCCATGCGGACCCTCGCCGTCGAGAACCATCCGCGCCGTACGCTCGCGGACCTCAGGGGAAAACTTGTTCGTCGTCTTGCTCTTAATGCTCCATCCTACTCAAGAGTTGGAGCCTCCGGCAAACCCGGAGCGGGTCAAGGTGTCGCAAGAAGAAATTCGCCATGATCGTCAACGGATTGCCGTAGGGACACCCCCATCAGTCGAATCGTCTGATCCAGTCGAATGTCGCCTCAAGCGGGTCCAGCGGCTCGGGCGCGTCGAGCACGGGAACGACGTAATCCTCGAACCGCAACGACCTCAGTGCCGCATTCACCGCGCGGTAATCGTCGAGGATCAGCCCCTGGTTCACATCGCCCAGTTGCGGACGGGCGCCGGCCTGAACAATGATCCCGCCGTCAAAGCGCGCTATTGGCCGATCTGCACCCAGTGTTTCCCGCAGCTCTTCAGCAGGCGCGAGTGTGGCCAGCAGCTCATCGCCCAGAAACGTCAGCCAGTTGATCGAGAAATAGCCGTCGGCCCGCTTCCGGCGGACGGATTGTTCCGACATGAAGCGATCATCAAGGCCGCAATGCAGCCCGGGGAAGCGGGCGATATAGGGATAGCTGCCGGCGGTCGAGCCATAGATCCGGTCATATTGCAGACCAAAGCCGGCCATGCCGAAAATCGCCCCCAGCGTCGAGGCTGCTTTGCGGGCGCGTTCGGTCTGGCGGCGGAAATCGACTTCGGCATCCCAGATAAGGCTGGTCGAGAATTCGAGCAGCGATAGGTCCGCCGCTCCCTCCAGCCCGCCGCCGGCAAGGACGCTGCCGCCAAAGGCCGTCACGCCCATGTTGTCGGGTGTCCTGAACTCCTGTCCGAACAGGCCAAGGTCGATGCCCTGATCGTAACGCCCGCTCGCATGAAGCTGCCGGATCGCCAGTTCCGAGCGTTGGCGAAAGCGGGCCGCGTCGAATGGCTCTGGTCGGGCGGTTTCGCCGGCGCATTGCATATAGGCCAGATGCGGCGCCACGTCATCGGCCAGATCCGCCAGAGCCGTCAGCGCCCGGAACTGTCCGTCCAGCGTGTTCCCCCCCTCGAAGAAAAGCGCCAGCTTGAAGACGATCCGCGCGGTCTCGTCCCCTTGCGGCGAGACAATGCGGACGGCGTCGAGGTCTCGGATCATTTGCAGCATGTCGGGCGTCATGTGGTTTTCCTTCACGATCCGGCAGCGGCCGCAAGGCCCGCGCCCCCCACGGCAAGGCCGCACACCCCGGCCGAAGCAAGCACACAGGCGCCGACCGCGACGACTCCCGCAGCACCCAGCAGCCACCAGCCCAGGTTCGAATCCGTCTGCGGCGCCGGGGCGGGCGCCGGTTGCTGGACGGGCCGGCTGCCCTGGCAATTGTTGCAGTCCTGGGGAATGTTCATCAACTGCAACTGTTTTCCGTTCATCCGCGCGATCTGGAATATCGCTGTTGCTGCGTGCCCCGCAAGCGGTCGCCGGGGAACTTCATCTCGATGAACTCGACCGGCTGACCGGCGGCAACCGTCGTCGCGTCAAGACGTGAGCCGGGGACGCCATAGCGCGTCGGCAAAGCGGCAATGGCGGTCGCGACGCAGGTCTGGTGCTATCCAGCAGCTCGGCCACGAGATAGGTCTCGGCCACGATCAGGATTTGCGCCGACCCTGTTTCTGGGCGGCAAAGGCCAAGTCCAGAAGGCTGCTCCGGTCGGCGAAGGAAAGGGCGATGTTGTCCGGGGACACCGACCAGCGCTCTGCCAGTCTGGACCGGAGCGGATCGGCGTGGCCGCCCTTTCCACCCATGCGGAAGACACAGGGAAAAGCGGGTTGCCTGCGCCACATCGAAGCCCTGACCGGCAAGATCCTTGACAGCAAGCGTCGCGAGCCGGGCCAGCCGTTCCAGCGGATCGTGGATGTCGTGCAGCGGCCAGACCGGCGCCAGAGTCATCGGCAGGCCGTCGATGCCGATGGCCTTGCGGTCGCGGCTCGGCCCCATCTCGCCGTCGTCGAGGGCCGCAAGCGTCTGCTGCAAGCTGCTGCCCAGCGAGGTGACGGCGCCAATGCCAAGGATGCGGGCTGTCATGTCATCACCAGCCCTGCCGCCTGAGACATCAGCATCGTGGATTCCGACAGCTTGCCGTCCTGGCCCGGGCAGGGAACCGAACTGTTCCAGACCAATGTCGCTCGGCGGTCCTGGGCATCGATGGCGAGCGTGATCAGGCGCATGTGGCTGGTCAGGGTGGCGTTGGCAATGCGTGTCCGCACCTCGGAAATGATCTGAGGCACGCGAAACTCCAGCGAGGGGCCGGCTCCGGCATTGCGCACCTGCACGCTTTCGCCGCCGCGCAGGTCGGCCCATTGACCGACGGGTGCGGATTGGTGGAAAGCGGAGTCGAAATCCGCCGGCGGCAGAGGCCGACGCGTCCTGGCCCAATGGTCGTCATAGGTGACCTTCGTTCATTCTGCGGATTGCCCGACCTGTTCGCGCAGCGCGTCCAGCACGAGCCGGTCGACAAAGCTCGAGTGCATCGCCAGCCCCATGGCCTCGGCGCTTTCGGGATAAGCGCTCAGCGAGGAATACCCCACCAAATCGGCAGGACCGAGCACGAAGAACCCCCGCGCACCCATCTTGCGCCCCTCGGCCCAGTCCAGCCGGTCAAGGAAAAGCCCCTGCACCGCATCGGGGGCAAAGCCCTTCAGCCGGTTCTCGCTCATCGGCTTGCGCGAGAACTGCACCTGAGGCGCAAGGTTCTGCATCAGCAGATCCGACATCGCGGTGGCGATGTCACGCAGCGGCGCGTCCTTGGCCTTGGCGCCGGCGGGCACCGCAATGCCGAAGATGCCGATGGCGCTGTTGCCGCCCTCATCCGCCTTGTCCAGCCAGATGGCGGCGGATACCGGCGCGGCCGAGCCCGTGTCGCTGCCAAAGGCCTGCCAATGCGCCGGCAGCGGATAGCGCAGGCTCCCGCCCGAGGGCAGCCGCAATTCGTGCTGCCGCAGCCCGCCGATGATCGAATCCGCCACGCTTTCGTTCTGGAACTCCAGCGACCCGACCATGGCGGCGATCCGCGGTGCCTGCGCGTCGAAATCCTCAAGCGTGGTATCGGCGCGCAGGATCAGCAGGTCGGTGCCGCGCCGCCAGACGCTGATCCGCGTCCTGCGGCCAAAGCCGCTGTCGTCCTCGCCGGTCATCACCTCGCCGAAATCGCGCGCATCGCCATCGACGCCGTAATTCCTGGGCCCCCATGACCGCGCCAGCAGGCGGCCGTAATCCGCGGCGATGGCCACGCGCTCGGGCGGGATGCTGGCACAATAGACCGAGATTTCAAGCTGGTCGCGGTCCTCGGGCCTATAGCCTAGCCAGAGGCGCTCGAACCGGGCGAACATGCCCGCCGCGTCGAAATCCTTGACCGGCTGCGGGCTTTCGAACCATTCCAGTCCCTCGGGCAAGGCGGTGCGGAATTCCAGACTGGGGAAGTCCGGCAGCGCCAGCGCCCGATCCGAGAACGCGGCCTTGCTGCGCGTCAACGCGCCCGTGCCTGAGTCCTGTGCCAATGCCCTTCTTCCGTTCAATACCAGCAATCCAGCGGCAAGGCCGGCCGAAGCCAGCAGAGTCCGGCGTTTCATCTGTCCCCTGACCCGTCCGGAGACCGGTCGCGCGGCCGCTGCGCCCTTCGGTCGGGGCATCAGAAGAAATCCGTCACCAGCGCAAACAGCCGTCCCGAGGGCAGCCGCAACAAATAGACGTTCTTGCGCAATTCGCGGCTGAAACCGCCCGAAAACCCCAACTCGGCCAGGTCGAGACCGGCAAAGACCTCGGGATCGAGCGCCGCCAGCAAATGCAGCGGCGCCTCGGCCTCGTCGCTGGCCGGAGCGAACCGCCAGTCCGCAGGGGCGGCTGCCGCGTCGATCTCGACCAGCGCGACCAGGTCGCTGGAATAGGCCGACTTGTCGCAGGACGCCGGGCCGATGATGCGCGGCGCCTGCCCTAGCACCTCTGACAGCGCGGTTTCCACCACCGCCAGATTTCCAGAGGTACATTCGGTCCGGGTCATGGACGCCCCCCTTTCTGCTGACGAAAAAACGGGAAACAGCGCGACCGCCAACAGGCCGGCGGCGCAGGACAGAAGCCATCTCATCGCACCGTCCCCTCGGACCGGGCGCTGGGCTGCGGTGCCGGGCCGGGCAGGTTCGAACCGATCCGCACCCAGTCGGATCCTGCCCTTTCGTGCAGTCCGATGTCATCTCGTGCAATTGAGTGACAATCCAATTTCTGGCTTCACATCGAAGATGTCAACGGTTCAAATCCGTCATCGCCCACCATGTTTCGAAAGGCGCTAAGGCAGGTTTAACAACCCCTTAGCGCCTTTTTCATACCCCTCGCGACATCTCACCCTTTCCGAAGATGTCCGCGGTCACCACGCGGTCACCGGAATTCGGACGCGGTTGTTGTGTGACACCAATACTTGCAGGGAAATGCGAAGAAACCCACCGCTCCGGAGTTGCAGCAACGTTACAACAACGGAAGATGGATTGTGCCCAAACTTCCCAGGCAGAAACTGAGATGCCATTGAGTTCCTTGGGATTTTGCCAAAGATGCGCTGAAATCGATCTTCGGGGGAAGGCTGGTACCCGAGGTCGGACTCGAACCGACATGCCTTGCGGCGGCGGATTTTGAATCCGCTGCGTCTACCATTCCGCCACTCGGGCCTTCCACGCCACCGCGTAAGGCGCTGCGCGCGCTTTTGCAAGAGGCCGCGTCAGGCGCGGCCCAGCTTCTCCATACGCGCCGCCCGCATCCGCGCGAAATCGTCGCCGGCGTGATACGAGGACCGCGTCAAGGGCGTCGCCGAGACCATCAGGAAGCCCTTGCCATAGGCGGCCTTCTCATAGCTCTTGAATTCCTCGGGGGTCACGAAGCGATCGACGCGGTGATGCTTGGGCGTCGGCTGCAGATATTGCCCGATGGTCATGAAGTCGATGTCGGCGGCGCGCATGTCGTCCATGACCTGCAACACGCCCTGGCGGTCCTCGCCCAGGCCGACCATGATGCCCGACTTGGTGAACATGCCGGGGTCGAGTTCCTTCACCCGCTGCAACAGCCGCAGCGAGTGGAAATAGCGCGCGCCGGGCCGCACGGTCGGGTAGAGCCCGGGCACGGTTTCCAGGTTGTGGTTGAACACGTCGGGCCGCGCCTCGACCACGGTCTCCAGCGCGGCGGGGCCGCATTTCAGGAAATCCGGGGTCAGCACCTCGATGGTGGACTTGGGCGAGCGGTGGCGGATGGCGCGGATGGTCTGGGCGAAATGCTCGGCCCCGCCGTCGCCCAGGTCGTCGCGGTCGACCGAGGTCAGCACGACATGGTTCAGCCCCAGCTTCTGCACGGCATGGGCGACGCGGCCCGGCTCGAAGGCGTCCAGCGCATCGGGCTTGCCGGTCTGCACGTTGCAGAAGGAACAGCCGCGGGTGCAGATCTCGCCCATGATCATCATGGTGGCGTGGCCCTGGCTCCAGCACTCGCCGACGTTCGGGCAGCCCGCCTCTTCGCAGACGGTGGACAGGCGATGCTCGCGCAGCAGATCGCGCGTGTCCTTGTAGCCCTGGCTGGTCGGCGCCTTGACCCGGATCCAGTCCGGCTTCTTGGGCTGGGACTGGTCGGGGCGATGGGCCTTCTCGGGGTGGCGCAGAACCGGGGGCATGTCCGCCATGTCGGCATCCTTTGCTGATTTCCGGCATAACTAAGGGTTTTTCGCCCCTTGATCAACGGTCCTGCAGGGTGCATCTAAAGCCCGTCGATGCCGCGCCGCAGCATCGGCCTGAGGGAGGAGCGGATGTTGAAAGGACCAAAGATGAAAAAAGGCGATCTGCTTCCCGACGTGACCTTCCAGACCCGCGTGCGCGACGAGGCCGTGGGCGGCCCGAACCCCTATCGCTGGCAGGCGATGACCACGGCCGACTATTTCGCCGGCAAGCGCGTGGTGCTGTTCTCGCTGCCCGGCGCGTTCACGCCCACCTGCTCGACCTACCAGCTGCCCGGCTTCGAGAAGGCCGCCGATGAAATGGCGACCCTGGGCATCGACGCGATCTATTGCATGTCGGTCAACGACAGTTTCGTGATGAACCAATGGGCCAAGGGCCAGAACCTTGAAAACGTGAAGGTGATCCCGGACGGCTCGGGCGCGTTCACCGACAAGGTCGGCATGCTGGTGCGCAAGGACAACCTGGGCTTCGGCGCCCGCAGCTGGCGCTATGCCGCCATCGTCAACGACGGCCGCGTCGAGGCCTGGTTCGAAGAGCCCGGCCGCTGCGACGACTGTCCCGAGGATCCCTATGGCGCCAGCTCGCCCGAATCGGTGCTGGAATGGCTGCGCGCCAACCCGGCGCAAGCCGCCGCCTGATCCGATCCTCCGGACACACGAAAGGGCGCCACCGGGGCGCCCTTTTTCATGGCCGTTGGCCTGCCGGGATCAGCCGATCAGCGGCGCGCCCGAGCCATAGGTCTCGCGGTAGTGGCGTTCCAGCCGCATCAGCGCCAGCCGCAGCACGATCTTGCCCGAGCGCGCCGACCAGCCCAGCCGGCGCTCGGTCATCTCGACCCCTTCGAGAAAGCAGCAGACCCGCAGGCACATGTCGCCCATGCCCGGCCCCAGCTCGCGCAGCGCCGCCGCGACCCGGTTGCGCGCCCCTTCGGAACCGCCGCCCATCCCGGCCGAGACCCGCGACACGTCGACGCCCGAAGTCAGGAAGCGGTCCCAGTTCTGCGTGACGCGCGGTCCCATCTGCGCCAGCTCGAAATCCTCGCGCAGGCGCTCGCCGGCGGCGACCAGGTCGGGGGCAAGGAACGGCCGGCCGTCCGGTTCGCGCCGTCGCGCCAGCATCAGCAGCGGGCTTTCCGCGATATTGATCCGGGTGCGGCGGCGGCGGCCGTCCTCGGGGTCGGTGATCTCGCGCTCTTCCCAGTGCCGATGCCGGTCGGCATGGCTGAAGGCGGCGGCCTCCTCGGCGCAGCCCGCCAGTTCGGGCGCCACCGGGTCGGCCAGGCTGAAATCGGCGCCCTGCGGCATGGCATTGCCGCGCCGGGCCGCCAGCATCGCCCGCAGCGCCTCGCGGCCCTGGCCCGAGATCGCATAGCGGCTGACCCGGCCCTGCCCCAGCAGCTGCACCCAGGCGCGGATCGCCATGTGCTCGGCCAACTCACGGTCCAGAATGGCGGTGCGGATGTCGTCGCGCACGACGATGGCCTTGTCCATGCCGTCGGCCACCACCATCTGCGCGCCGGGCTCGGCCAGCCGGCGCAGGATGCGGGCGATCTGTCGCATGCCGGTGCGGCCCGGCGCCACCGGCGCGGCACCGCGGTCGCGATCCGCGGCGCGCTCGACCGCCTGATCGACCAGCGGATCGTCGCGGCGCGCCTCGAAGCGGCGAATGCGGCGCAGGATCGTCGAGGCGTGGCAACCCGCCTCGCGCGCCAGCGAGCGGATGGTCTCGCCGCCCTCGACATGGCGCAGATACAGTTTCAGGTCACCGTCCCGGGTCTGGGAGTCCGTCCCCGCATCGGGCCCTTCACAGGCCGAGACCCCGAAGCCGGCAGGCAGGGCGGCGATCGGGGCTTCCGGGGCAAAGTCTCCCGTCAAAATCGTCATGGTCATTCCTTCGCTTCCTGCAGACGAGCGGGCAGGCGCTCGCCCATGGGTTGTGTCACCTCCCGCCTCACCAAGACAGGATCAGGCCGAGATGGAGCGATATTTGCTAAGAATTCCTAAAGATTCCTTGCCGCGCCGCGCGCAGCACGGCAACGGGACGCAACACACGCATTGGTTGTGCAAATTTTCCCCGGTTCCACTGGGAAACGGAGAAAGCGCCATGACGATGATGAGCAATGTGATCGCCTTCCAGCTCCGGCTCGGCCAGCCGCAGATGCGCCGGCCGCGGCTCTTGGTGCGGGCTGCGCGGGTGGGTCTGGCGGGCTGGAACCGGCGGCGCGACCTGCGCCGGCTGCTGAAATGCGACGAGACGCCGCTGGCCGGCGCCGCCCTGGCCCGGCTGCGCGCCGAGGAAGCGCAGCTCGACACTATCCGCCGCGAGGGGCGCGCCGATTACGACGTGCACCGCCATATCATGCTGCTGATCGCCATCCTGGCCGAGACGGCCGATGCCGCCCCGCGCCCGCTGCCGGCTACTTGCCTCTGAACAGCGAGCCCAGCACGCCGCGCACCAGCGCCTGGCCGGTCTTGGTCCCCAGCTGCCGCGCCAGACTCTTGCCGAAGGTCGTGGCGATGGAATCGCTGGTCGAGGCCCGGCTGCTGCGTTTCGCCGGCGCCTCGTCGGGGATCTGGATCCGGGGATCATAGCGCCGGCCGCGGCTGTGCGGCTTTTCCATCGTCCACAGATCGTCGTCGCCCGGGGCCTCCGGCCGCGCCGCCTGCGCCGCGGCCTTTTCGGCGCGGCTGGCCAGGATCTCGGCCGCCGATTCGCGGTCCAGTGCCTTGCCGTATTTCAGCGCCATCGGGCTTGCCGCGTTCAGCGCCGCGCGCTCGGCATCCGCGATCGGGCCAAGCTGCGACAGCGGCGGGCGGATCAGGGTGCGCTGCGCCACGCCCGGCACGCCCTTGGCCTCCAGCAGCGAGGTCACGGCCTCGCCGGTGCCGACGGCCTGGATCGCCTCGGCGATGTCGAAATCGGGATTGGCGCGATAGTTCTGCGCGGCGAGCTTCAGCGCCTTCTGGTCCTTGGCGGTAAAGGCGCGCAGCGCGTGCTGGACGCGGTTGCCAAGCTGCCCCAGCACCGATTCCGGCAGGTCGGCCGGGTTCTGGCTGATGAACCACAGGCTGACGCCCTTGGACCGGATCAGCCGCGCCACCTGCTCGATCTTGTCGACCAGCGCCGGCGGAGCATCGTCGAACAGAAGATGCGCCTCGTCGAAGAAGAAGGCGACGCGCGGCTTGTCCGGGTCGCCGACTTCGGGCAGCTGTTCGAAAAGTTCGCTCATCAGCCACAAAAGGAAGGTCGCGTAAAGCCGCGGCGCGTTCATCAGCCGCTCGGCCGACAGGATGTTGATCATCCCCTTGCCCGAGGCATCCAGCCGCATGATGTCGGAAAGCTCCAAGGCCGGCTCGCCGAAGAGCCGGTCGCCGCCCTCGCCTTCCAGCACCAGCAACGCGCGCTGGATGGCGCCGACCGAGGCGGTCGAGACATTGCCGTATTTCAGCGACAGCTCCTTGGCGTTCTGCCCGACCCAGACCAGCATGGCCTGCAGGTCCTTCATGTCCAGAAGCGCCAGCCCCTCTTCGTCGGCGACGCGGAAGGCGATGTTCAGCACCCCCTCTTGCGCATCGGTCAGGCCCATCAGCCGCGACAGCAGCAAGGGCCCCATCTCGGCCGGCGTGGTGCGGACCGGGTGGCCGCGCTCGCCCCAGATGTCCCAGAAGGTGACCGGAAAATCCTCGTATTCCAGCGCCATGCCGATCTGCGCCGCCCGCGCCTGGAACGGCTCGTTCAGCTTGCCGGCGGGATCGCCGGGCTTTGCGATGCCGGCCAGGTCGCCCTTCACATCGGCCATGAACACCGGCACGCCCGCCTTGGAGAACGATTCGGCCAGCACCTGCAGCGTCACCGTCTTGCCGGTCCCGGTGGCACCGGCGATCAGCCCGTGGCGATTGGCGTATTTCAGCAGCAGGTTCTGCGGCTGGGCATGATCAGCGCCGCCGCCGCCCAGAAAGACCGTTCCCGCGGCCAGATCGACGATATCTGTCATATTTTCTCCTCGGATCGGCAAAAAAACGCGGGCTGCGACAAAAGGACAATACAACCGTAAGAATTTTGTGCCAGTCTGTTCCTGTCGGGCCATCGCATCGGCGGCGGGCCGGCTTTCCTCCCTGTTGGACTGCCGCGCCTCTGGCGCGGCTTTTTTTTGCATCCCGGTGCCGATCACATCGCGGTCATCACAATGTAACAATCTGTCGAATAGGATAGTTGACGGACCTTCGTTCCGGCTCTAGCTTTCCGAGCAATGATGACCGGCCAGTCCGGCAGGGAAGGTAAGCTGGGGATCCGGGGCGGCTGTCTTACGCTTCGGATCCCTCGCCTTTTCGGGCCCCGGCAAAGCCTGGCGCAGCAGGTTTTCGCCCATATCCCACTGGCACGCAAAGGTGACGCCCCGCGATGCGATCCGCCCTGACAAGGCGCAGCGCGCATGTTAGGAGCAGGGCCGATGCATGGACCAAAGGAAAGCACCATGGCAAATAGGACGTCCGCGGCATTGATCGCCGCCCTCTTCACCCTGACCGGCAGCGCCGCCAGCGTGATGGCGCAGGAAGCGGCCACCCCGGCCCAGCCCGCCGCCGAGGCCGCCGCCAGCGAAGCCCCTGCCAGC
Organism: Paracoccus sp. DMF; assembly: GCF_004407025.1. Lineage (NCBI taxonomy): Bacteria > Pseudomonadati > Pseudomonadota > Alphaproteobacteria > Rhodobacterales > Paracoccaceae > Paracoccus > Paracoccus sp. DMF. The sequence continues at coordinate 54,303 of NZ_SOKV02000021.1, read as the reverse complement.
GAAACGCCCGCCGCCACCACGCCGGCCCCCGCCGCGCCCGCAACCGAGACCCCCGCTGCCGAAGCCCCCGCTGCCGACGGCGCACCCAAGGTCGGCCAGCCCTATGCCAAGTCGACGCATGGCGACTGGACCCTGCGCTGCATGAAGACCGAGACCGGCAAGGATCCCTGCGAGCTCTACCAGCTGCTCAAGGACCAGAACGATTCGCCGGTGGCCGAGGCCTCGGTGATCCCGATGACCGGCAATGTGCAGGCCGTCGTCACCTTCGTCGCGCCGCTGGAAACCGACCTGCAGGCCGGCTTGGGCCTGCAAGTCGACGCCGCCAAGGAAGGCCGCTATCCGTTCATGCTCTGCGCGCAGGTCGGCTGCATCTCGCGCATCGGCCTGGCCGATGCCGAGCTCGCCCCGCTGAAAAAGGGCAACAAGGCCACCGTCTCGGTGCTGCCCTTCGGCGCCCCGAAAGAGCAGATGGTCAAGCTGAACCTGTCGCTGAAAGGCTTCACCGCCGGCATGACCGCGCTGGTCGAGGCGAACAAGGACCTGGCCGCCGCGCCGGCCACCCCGGCCCCGGCAGCCCCGGCCGCCGCACCCGCCGCTGCCCCGGCCGAGGCGCCCCAGCAGTAACGGCCCCCCGCATGGGAAATCGGGCCGGGGAAACCCGGCCCTTTTTTCATGGCCGTCGCCCGCGCGGCGGCCTGGCCTTCACCGTTTCACAAATACTCACGCTGCCCGCGCCACCACCCCCGGCGGCCGGCACGGCAAAGGGGCGCCCGCCAAGGCGCCCCTCGAAAGAAGCGTGGCCCCGGATCACTCGACCGGCAGGGCGACGAAGCGCGGCTCGCCGGCGCGGCGCACCATGACCAGGATCGACTTGCGCCCGGCCTCGCGCGCCTCTTTCACCCGCCCCTCCAGGTCGGCGAGCGAGGTCACCGGCTGCTGGCCGGCCTCGGTGATGACATCGCCGGCGGTCAGGCCCTTGTCGGCGGCGGCGCCGGTCGGATCGACCGATTGCACCACCAGCCCCTGCATGTCGCGCGACACGCCCAGCTCGGCCGCGATCTCGGGCGTCAGCGGCGCCAGCGTCATGCCCATCAGGTCGCTCGCGGTTTCCCTGGCGCTGTCCACCTTGCCCGAACCCGAACCCTCGGCCAGTTCGCGCCGGCCCAGCGTCACCTTCAGTTCGACCGGCTTGCCCTCGCGCTGCACGGTCACGTCCACCGCCTTGCCGACCGGCGCATCGGCCACGCGGCGCACCAGGTCGCGCGGGTCCTTGACCTCGCCGCCGGCGAAGCTGGTGATCACGTCGCCCGCCTTCATCCCGGCATCGGCGGCGGGCCCCGAGGGCACGTCCGTGACCATGGCGCCGCTCGCTTCGGCCAGGCCCAGCGAATCGGCAATGTCCTGCGTCACCGGCTGGATCTTGACCCCCAGCCAGCCGCGCCGGGTCTCGCCGAATTCCTCGAGCTGCTCGACCACCTTCGAGACCACGTTCGAGGCCATCGAGAAGCCGATGCCGATCGAGCCGCCGTTCGGCGACAGGATCGCGGTGTTCACCCCGATCACCTCGCCGTCCATGTTGAACAGGGGCCCGCCCGAGTTGCCGCGGTTGATCGCCGCGTCGGTCTGGATGAAATCGTCATAGCTGCCCGACAGCGCGCGGTTCCGGGCCGAGATGATCCCGGTCGAGGCCGAGAAGCCCTGCCCCAGCGGGTTCCCCAGCGCCAGCACCCAGTCGCCCACGCGCCCCTTGTCGCTGTCGCCGAACTTGACGAAGGGCAAGGGGTCCTTGCTTTCGACCTTCAAGACGGCGATGTCCGTCTTGTCGTCGCGGCCCACCACCTTGGCCGGCAGCGTCTTGCCCGAGAAGAACTCGACCTCGATCTCGTCGGCGCCTTCGATCACATGGTTGTTGGTGACGATCAGCCCCTCGGGCGAGACCACGAAGCCCGAGCCGAGCGCATTCGAACGCTGCTGCTCCATCGGCCCGCCGCCGAACGGGTTGCCGCCCTCGCCCTGCGGAAAGCCGGGAAAGCCGAATTCGCGGAACAGGTCGCTGAACGGGCTGCCCTCGGGCAGTTGCGGACCGCGCACCAGCGGCGTCGAGACGGTCGAGGTCGTGGTGATGTTCACCACCGCCGGGCTGACCTGCTCGACCAGGTCGGCAAAGCTCTCCGGCATGACGTTTTCCTTGCGCGCCTTGCTTTCGGGGGCGGCAAGCGGCTGGTTGTCATTGGCGGCGGCCTGCGGCGACTGGGCGGCGGGCGCCTGGGCCAGTGCCGGCGACAGCGCCAGCAGCAGCGCCAGCCCCGAGCCGGTCAGAAGAGGACGAAAAGAGGGTCTGTTCATCTGGATGGTCTCCTTCCATGCCGGGGCCGCGCGAACCGGTCCCATGGCAATCTGCTCATGTTCAAGGGGATTTTCGGTCCCGTTGCAAATGAACCACGCTCGCAAAGGATGAACTGATCGTGACTTGCAGGCAATGCCCGGGTTCAAGCCCGCCACGGCAAAAAGGTTCCGCTGCCGGGCGTTGCCCGGGCCACGGAACCCCTGCCCTGACGGTTTCAGTTCAGCTGCGCCGCCTCGCCCGCGCAAAGCAGCGTGACCAGCGTGCTCGCGCCGCGCATCTCGATGCCGGCGACATCGACGGGGCGGCGGTTCAGCGCCCCGCCCAGGATCTCGATCGAGCCGGTGCCGTGAAAGGTCGCGTCCAGCAGCCGCAGCACCGCCTCGCCGCGCAGTTCGGCCTCGATGCCGCCCGGAACCGCCTGCACCCGCTCGGGCGTGATGCGGCGCGCGCCGACCAGAAGCTCCATCCCCGCCTCCATCAGCTGCACCCGCTGGTGCCGCCGCAGGTGTTGCATTTCATGCAGGTGCCGTTGCGGACCAGCGTGTAATTGCCGCATTCGCCGCAGGGATCGCCCTCATAGCCCTGCATGCGCGCCTTGGTCCGCGCATCCATCGCCACCGGATCGGCCGAGGCCACCGCCAGCGTCGAAACCTGCGATTGCAGCACCAGCAGGTCCTGCGGCAGCCGCTTCCGCAGATAGCCGGTCGAGCTGATCTGCTTCAGCATCTCCAGCGAGCGCGAGGCCTTCTCGCCCACCGGCGCGACATTCGGCTGGCCCTCGGCCTCGCCGCCGCCCATGTCGTCGAAGCGCGCGCCCTGCGGCTGGACATGCGCGAGGTCCGTGCGGTCCAGATAGCTGACGGCCAGTTCGCGGAAGACATAGTCCAGGATCGAGGTCGCGTTCTTGATGCTGTCATTGCCCTGCACCATGCCCGCCGGCTCGAAGCGGGTGAAGGTGAAGGCGTCGACGAATTCCTCCAGCGGCACGCCGTATTGCAGGCCGACCGACACGGCGATGGCGAAATTGTTCATCATCGCCCGGAAGCCCGCGCCTTCCTTGTGCATGTCGATGAAGATCTCGCCCAAGGACCCGTCGTCATATTCGCCGGTGCGCAGATAGACCTTGTGGCCACCGATCACCGCCTTCTGGGTATAGCCCTTGCGGCGATGCGGCAGCTTCTCGCGGTTGCTGCGCACGGCCTCCTTGACGATGATCTTCTCGACGATCTTCTCGGCGATCACCGTGGCCTTTTCCTGCACATTGCCCGAGGCGAGGATCTCTTCGGCCTCCTCGTCGTCCTCGACCAGGGCCGAGGCCAGCGGCTGCGACAGCTTGGACCCGTCGCGATACAGCGCATTGGCCTTGACGCCCAGCGACCAGCTCAGCTCATAGGCCGCCAGCGCATCGGCGATGCTGGCGCTGTTCGGCATGTTGATGGTCTTGGAAATCGCGCCCGAGATGAAGCTCTGCGCCGCCGCCATCATGCGGATATGGCTTTCGACCGACAGGGTGCGGCTGCCCTTCTTGCCGCAGGCGTTGGCGCAGTCGAAGACCGGGTAATGTTCGGGGCGCAGATGCGGCGCGCCCTCCAGGGTCATGGTGCCGCAGACATGGTCGTTCGCGGCCTCGATCTGCGCGCGGGTAAAGCCCAGGTGCCGCAGCAGGTCGAAACCCGGATCGGCCAGCTTCGCGGCCGGGATGCCCAGCGTATCGCGGCAGAAATCCTCGCCCAGGGTCCACTGGTTGAAGACGAAGCGGATGTCGAAGGCCGCCGCCAGCGCCGCCTCGATCTTTTCCAGCTCGCGCGGGCCGAAGCCATGGCCGACCAGGCTGGTGTGGTTGATGCCGGGGCAATTCCCGAGGCTGGCGTGGCCGACGGCATAGGCCACGATCTCCTCGATCTGCGCCGGGCCGTAGCCCAGCGCCTCCAGCGCCGCCGGGACCGAGCGGTTGATGATCTTGAAATAGCCGCCGCCGGCCAGCTTCTTGAACTTCACCAGGGCGAAATCCGGCTCGATGCCGGTGGTGTCGCAATCCATCACCAGCCCGATGGTGCCGGTTGGCGCGATCACCGTGGCCTGGGCATTGCGATAGCCGTGCTCCTCGCCCAGGGTCAGCGCCTCGTCCCAGGCGCCCTGCGCCAGCGCCACCAGGCGCGGGTCGGGGCAGTTCGCGGCGTCCAGCTCGACCGGGCGGACGTTCAGCCCGTGATAGGCGCCGGTGCCGTGGGCGGCGGCGCGGTGGTTGCGGATCACCCGCAGCATGTGCGAGGCGTTCTTTTGGTAGCCCGGGAAGGGCCCCAGCTCGCCCGCCATCTCGGCCGAGGTGGCATAGGCGACGCCGGTCATCAGCGCGGTCAGCGCGCCGCACAGCGCCCGGCCCTCGGTCGAATCGTAGCCCAGGCCCATGGTCATCAGCAGCCCGCCGATATTGGCATAGCCCAGGCCCAGCGTGCGGAAGTCATAGCTGCGCTGCGCGATCTCGCGCGAGGGGAACTGCGCCATCAGCACCGAGATCTCCAGCGTCAGCGTCCAGAGCCGCGTGGCATGGATATAGCCCTCGGCATCGAAGCCCTGCCCGTTCCAGAAGGTCAGCAGGTTCATTGAGGCCAGGTTGCAGGCGGTGTCGTCCAGGAACATGTATTCGCTGCACGGATTGCTGGCCCGGATCGGCCCGTGCTCGGGGCAGGTGTGCCAGGCGTTGATCGTGTCGTGGAACTGGATGCCCGGATCGGCGCAGGCCCAGGCGGCATGGCCGATCTGGCTCCACAGCTCGCGCGCCGAGACGGTCTTGGCCACCTTGCCGTCGGTACGGCGCACCAGCTCCCACGGCTGGTCCTCGCGGACCGCGCGCAGGAAGGCATCCGTCACCCGCACCGAGTTGTTGGAATTCTGCCCGGAAACCGAGGCATAGGCTTCGGAATCCCAATCGGTATCGTAGCTGGGGAATTCAATCGAATCAAAGCCCTGGCGGGCATATTGCAGAACCCGGTTCACATAGGTTTCCGGGATCATGCTGCGTTTCGCGCTGCGTATCGCCGATTTCAACGCCGCGTTCCGGGCGGGGTCGGTGGCATGCTCGACGCTGCCGTCCCAGCCGCGGATCGCGGCGAAGATCTCGTTCAGCTTCCGTTCGTGCATCTTGGACCCGGCCACCAGGGCGGCGACCTTCTGTTCCTCGATGACCTTCCAGTTGATGAACTGCTCGATGTCGGGGTGATCCATGTCGCAGATCACCATCTTTGCGGCGCGTCGGGTCGTCCCGCCCGATTTGATCGCCCCCGCTGCGCGGTCTCCGATCTTCAGGAAGCCCATGAGCCCCGAAGACTTGCCGCCGCCCGACAGTTTCTCGCCCTCCCCTCGAAGGGACGAAAAATTGGTGCCCGTGCCCGAGCCATATTTGAAAAGCCGCGCCTCGCGGACCCACAGGTCCATGATGCCGCCGTCGTTCACCAGGTCGTCGCTGACCGACTGGATGAAGCAGGCATGCGGCTGCGGATGCTCATAGGCGCTGTCGGACTTGACCAGCGCGCCGGTCTTGAAATCGACATAGAAATGCCCCTGCGACGGGCCGTCGATGCCATAGGCCCAATGCAGTCCGGTGTTGAACCATTGCGGCGAATTCGGCGCCGCCATCTGCGCCGCCAGCATGAAGCGCATCTCGTCGTAATAGGCGCGGGCGTCTTCTTCGTTGGAAAAATACCCGCCCTTCCAGCCCCAATAGGCCCAGGCGCCGGCCAGCCGGTCGAAGACCTGGCAAGCCGAGGTCTCGCCGGTGCTGCGCTGATCCTCGGGCAGCTCCGCCAGCGCGGCCTCGTCCGGGACCGAGCGCCACAGGAATTCCGGCACGCCCTTTTCCTTGACCCGCTTCAGCCGCGCCGGCACCCCGGCCTTGCGGAAATATTTCTGCGCGATCACGTCCGAGGCGACCTGGCTCCAGCCCTGCGGCACCTCGACGGATTCGTTGCGGAACACGATACGCCCGTCCGGATCGCGGATCTCGCTCAGGGTTTTCGCAAATTCCATCCCGCCATAGGCGCCGCCCTCGGCCGTGGTGAAACGCCGCTCGATCCGCATGCCCGTCATCCCCTCATTGCCCCGCACCACCGCCCAGACGCCAGCGTCGCCCGCACCCGCAGGTGCGGCCCGACCTGCCCGGCAGGCGGCATCGGTAGCCATTCATTGAACTCTCGCCCGCGCCCACCAGGACCAGATCTGGGGTAGATGACCACAAGATCTGGTAGTGTCGTCGGCATGGGCTACAAATTGGCGCGAGCCCTCGCGCATTTCAATCAATTTTTTCGCTTTACAGCCCGGCCGCGACATCCTGTCAGCCGCGGCGCAGATTCGCCATCAATGCGTTGTTAACAACTGGGCTTTTGTGCACCGCCGCGAAAAGCCGAATGTTCAGGCCGGGTTCGGCGCCGCCGTTCAGGTGTTTTCCACAGGCTTGTCCCCATGAAACTCCCGCCGGGGTTGCAGCTTCGTTCCGGCCTTCACGTCAGAGGATTTTTTCGCTCCGGCAGGATCAGGTCGCGGTCGGTGACGATCATGTCCAGCGGCTGGTCGGTCGGCTCGCAGGGAATCGCCCGAATCTCCTGCACCGCATAGGCCAGGCCGATGGCGACGGTCGGGCCTTCGGCGCGCAGCATCTCCAGCGTGCGGTCGTAGAAGCCGCCGCCATAGCCCAGCCGGTTGCCGGCGCGGTCGAAGCCCGCCAGCGGCACGATCAGCACCTGGGGACGCAGCTCGGCCGAATCGGCCGGCGGATGGCTGGTGCCGAAGCCGCCGGGCTCGAGCCGGCCGTCATAGGCGCGAAACACCAGCGGCCGGGCCCGGCCGGGCACCACCGGCAGGCAGACCGGACCGTCATGCGCCGCCATGGCCGGGCGCGGGTCGGCCTCGTCCCGCATCGGCCAATAGCCGGCCAGCACCTTGCCGGCATGCGGCGCCAGCACGGCGATCAGCCGCTCGGCCATGGCGGCATCGTCGCCGCCCGCGGCGCGCGCCGCCAAAGCCTGCACGCGAAGTGCGGATTTCAGATCAGTATCCATGACGCCAACCCCAGAAAGGCAAAGAATCCCATCATATCCGTCATCGTGGTGACGAATGTCCCCGAAGCCAGCGCCGGGTCCAGCCCCAGCCGGCTGAGGCCCAGCGGCACCAGCACGCCCCCGGTCGCGGCGACGATCTGGTTCGCGATCATCGCCATGCCCAGCACCGCGCCGATCATCGGCGCGCCCAGGATCAGGCTGCCGGCCAGGAACAGGATCACCGCCAGCCCCAGCCCGTTCAGCATCCCCGCCGCCAGCTCGCGCAGGATGACGCGGCGGGCGTTGGCGCTGGTCAGTTCGCGCGTGGCCAGCGCCCGCACGGCGACGGCCAGCGACTGCGTGCCGGCGATGCCGCCGGTCGAGGCGACGATGGGCATCAGCGCCGCCAGGATCACCAGCTGCGTCAGCGTCGATTCGAAGCGCGAGATCACCAGCGCCGACAGCGAGGCGGTGAACAGGTTCGTCACCAGCCAGGGCAGCCGCTGCCGCGCGGTCTGGAACGGCCCGTCCGAGACGTGGCTGTCGTCCGAGACCCGGGCCATGCGCAGGAAGTCCTCCTCATGCTCCTCGTCCAGCACCGACATGGCGTCGTCGATGGTGATGACGCCGACCAGCCGGTCGTCCTCGTCCACCACCGGGGCCGAGATCAGGTGATACTTGTTGAAGACATAGGCCACGTCGCCTTCCTCGGCCCGGGCGCTGATGGTGCGGAAACTGTCCTCGGTGATGGCGCGCAGGGCCACGTCGCGGCGCGAGGCCAGAAGCTTGCCCAGCGTGACATAGCCGACCGGGTGGCGGCGCGGATCGACCAGGATGACGTGATAGAACTGGTCGGGCAGCCATTCCTCGGCGCGCAGGAAGTCGATGGCCTCGCCCACGGTCCAATGCTCGGGGGCGGTCACCACCTCGGATTGCATCAACCGGCCGGCGGAATATTCGGGATAGTTCAGCGAGCGCTCGACCGCCGCCCGGTCGCTGTCGTCGAGCGCGGCCAGGATCTCCTGCTGCTCGGGCGCGTCCATGTCCTCGATCAGGTCGACGACGTCGTCGCTGTCCATCTCGCGCACGGCCTCGGCCAAGACTTCGCGCGGCAGCTGCTCGACCACCTCGTCGCGGATCGATTCGTCGATCTCGGACAGGATCTCGCCGTCGATCTCGCCGGAATAAAGATGCAGGAACTCGCGCCGCCGGGCGGGCGTCAGCTGCTCGATCAGGTCGGCGATATCGGCGGCGTGCATCGGCTCCAAGAGCCCGTCCAGCGCCGGGCCGTCGCCGGCGTCGATGGCGGCGTTGATCGCCTCCTGCCCGGCGCGGCTCAACTGGAAATCGTCCTCGGGGATCTCGGTCTCGGCTTCGCGGGGCTCGGTCATCGGCTGGCTCCTCGGAACTCGGGGGCTGGGGCGAGGATTTCGGTCGGCGCCACCATAGGGGCGCGGCGCGCGGGGCTCAATCGCGGTTCAGAAGCGCCAGCGCCTCGGCATGCAGTTCGGCCGAACCGGCGGCGAGGATGGTGCCGCCGTGATGCGCCGGGCCGCCCTGCCAGTCGGTGACGGTGCCGCCCGCCGCCCGCACCAGCGCGATGGGCGCGGCCACGTCATAGGGCTGCAACCCGGCCTCGATCACCAGATCGACATGGCCGGCGGCCAAAAGCGCATAGGCATAGCAGTCGAGGCCATAGCGGGTCAGCCGCACCTGGTCCGCGACGCGGCGAAAGGCGGTATGTTCGACGGGATTGCCGACCTCGGGATAGGTGGTCATCAGCGTCGCCTGCGCCAGCGCCACGCCCCGGCGCGTGGCCAGCGCCTGCTCGCCCGCGCGCGAGATCAGCCGGGCACGGCCGAAGCCGCCCTCGAAACGCTCGTCCAGATGCGGCTGGTCGACGATGCCATAGATCGGCCCCCCGGCATCCGAGAGGCCGATCAGCACGCCCCAGCTGGGCGCGCCGCAGATGAAGGCGCGGGTGCCGTCGATCGGGTCCAGAACCCAGGTCAGGCCGCTTTGTCCGTTCTGGACGCCGTATTCCTCGCCCAGGATCGCGTCCTCGGGGCGCTCGGCGGCCAGGATCGCGCGCATGGCGCGTTCGCTGGCCCGGTCGGCCTCGGTCACCGGGTCGAAGCCGGTGCCCGCCTTGTTGTCGGGATGCAGCCCGGGACTGCGGAACAGGCCCAGGGTCTCGATCCGGGCCGCGTCGGCCAGGCGATGCGCCACGGCCATGATCCGCTCGGCCCCTTCGACAGGGATGTCTTGGTTCGCGCTTGTCATCGCCTGCCCCCGTGCTTGCCTGGGCGCAGGTTTAGCCGCTCGGCTTCGGAAGCGGAAGCCTGTGCGGGCCGGCCGTCATTCAGGCCGCGTCGGACAGCACCCGGGCCAGTTCGAAGATCTGGCGGCGCTGCGCCTCGGGCATGGCGTAATAGGCCCGGACCAGCTGCAGCGCTTCCTTGTCGGCCAGGATGTCGCCCTCGACCGCGTCGTGCAGATGCCCGTCCTCGAGCCCTTCGAAGAAGAAGCTGACCGGCACGTCCACCGCCTGGGCGATGTCCCACAGCCGCGACGCCGAGACGCGGTTCATCCCGGTCTCGTATTTCTGGATCTGCTGGAACTTGATCCCGACCTTCTCGGCCAGCTGCTGCTGGGTCATGCCGATCATCCACCGCCGGTGGCGGATGCGCTTGCCGACATGGACGTCCACATTGTGCTTCATGGTAACACCTCACTCAATCTAAACGGGCGCTACACCAGTTTGACGCAATTTTCGAGTTCGATAATGTGGACCTGTCCAAAAAGACAATCGCGGACAGCCCTGCGGGCGGACTATCCGAAGCCCCGGGAAATACAGGAAAAACCAGCGCGAGATTCGCGTTTTCAGCCAGGAGTGTGAATCATGGGCAGCGACTGGAACATGATGCAAATCAAGGAAATGGCGGGACTTCCCGTGCCGGGCGTGCTGCGCCTGCCAGAACCCGGGCCGGGTCAGGTGCTGGTGCGGCTGCGCGCCGCTGCGCTGAATTTCGCCGATCTGCTGATGACCACCGGCCGCTACCAAGAGACGCCGCCCCTGCCCTTCATCCCCGGGCTCGAGGGCGCGGGCGAAGTGCTGGCCACCGGTCCGGGCGTCGATCTGGCGCCGGGCACCCGGGTCGCCGTGCAGGCCCAGGGCACCATGGCCGAGGCGAATCTCTTCGCCGCCGCCGATTGCCACCCGATCCCCGACGGCATGAGCCATGACGAGGCCGCGGGCTTCCTGATCGCCTATGGCACCAGCCATTTCGCCCTGACCCAGCGCGCCGGGCTGCGGGCGGGCGAGACGCTGGCCGTGCTGGGCGCCGCCGGCGGCGTCGGCCTGACCGCGGTCGAGATCGGCGCGGCGCTTGGCGCCCGCGTCATCGCCGTGGCCCGCGGCGCCGACAAGCTCGACATCGCCCGCGCCGCCGGTGCCGCCGAGACCATCGACAGCGCCACCTGCCCCGACCTGCGCGCGGCGCTGCGCGACCTGGGCGGTGTCGACGTGGTCTATGACCCGGTCGGCGACGCCCCGGGTGAGGCCGCCTTCGGCGCGCTGCGCCCCGGCGGGCGCTTCCTGGTCATCGGCTTTGCCGGCGGCAAGCCGCCCGCCCTGCCCCTGAACCACGCGCTGGTCAAGAACATCGCCATCCACGGCTTCTATTGGGGCGGCTATCGCAAGCTCGACCCCGCCGCCCTGCGCCAGGACATCGCGGCGCTGTTTTCGCTTTACGCGCAGGGCCGGCTGCGCCCGCATGTCGGGGCCACCCTGCCGCTGGCGCAGCTCGCCGAGGGCTATGCCCTGCTCGAGTCGCGGCGCTCGACCGGAAAGGTGATCGTTAGCCTGTGAAATTTTCGTCAAATGCCCCGCAATCCGACGTGATCGCATTGAAATCTTGTGCCGCGTGACCGATATTTGCGGGGATGGTGGGCCGTAGCGGCCGCACCGCGATTTTCGACCGGGGAGAACCTATGCAAGATTACAATTCGATCCGCACGGCCGGGACCGCGACGCGCTCGGCTGCCGTGGATGAAGGGCTGCGCGCCTATATGAACAAGGTCTACGGCCTGATGGCCGTGGCCATGCTGGTGACCGCCGGCGCCGCCTGGGGCATCTCGGGCCTGGCCATGAACCCGGACGGCACGCTGACCTCGCTTGGCGCCGCGATCTATACCTCGCCGCTGCGCTGGGTCATCATGTTCGCGCCGCTGCTGGTGGTCTTCGGCTTCGGCGCCGCGCTGAACCGGCTCTCGGTCTCGGCCGCGACGACCGTGTTCTATGTCTTTGCCGCGCTGATGGGCCTGTCAATCAGCTGGATCTTCATGGTCTACACCAGCTTCTCGATCATCCAGACCTTCCTGATCACGGCCATCGCCTTTGCCGGCCTGTCGCTTTACGGCTACACGACCAAGCGCGACCTGTCGGGCATGGGCACCTTCCTGATGATGGGCCTGATCGGGCTGATCGTGGCCTCGATCGTGAACATCTTCCTGAAATCCAGCGCCATGCAATTCGCCATCTCGGCGATCGGCGTGCTGATCTTTGCCGGCCTGACCGCCTTCGACACGCAGAACATCAAGAACACCTATCTGCAGCTGGCGAATTCGGACCGCGATTTCCTGGGCAAGGCCGCGATCATGGGCGCCCTGCAGCTCTACCTGGACTTCCTGAACCTGTTCATGTTCCTGCTGCAATTCATGGGCAACCGCGAGTGATCGCGACCCCAGGCTGACGCCATCGAACCGCCGGGCAAAACCCGGCGGTTTTTTCATGCCCGCAGCCAGTCCGGGGTCAGGCGGATGTCCCGCGCCCCCGCCAGCGGCAGCAGGCGCTGCAACTCGGCCATCAGCCCGGCCAGCCGCGCCTTGCCCATGCGCTGCCCCGGCTCGGGCCAGAAGGCGCGGACCGCCAGCGCGTTGCCGTCACGCCTGGCATCCAGCCGGCCGATCAGCCGGTCGCCCTGCATCACGGGAAAGACGTAATAGCCGTATTGCCGCCGCGCCACCGGCACGAAGATCTCGATGCGATAGCGAAAGCCGAACAGCCGCTCGGCCCGCGCCCGGTCCCGCAGCGCCGGATCAAAGGGCGACAAGAGCCGCACCCGGCCCGAAGGCTCGGGCAGCGCGGCGACCCGGTCGAGAAGGTCCGGCAGGGCATAGCTGCGCCGGCGCTGGCCGTCGGCAGCCTGGACCTCGATCTCGGCGATGCGGCCTGCCGCCAGGGCCCGGGCGCACCAGGCCTTCGCCTCGTCGGGCGTCGCGATCTGGAAGAACGCGGCCAGCTCGCCCGAGGTCGCGAAGCCCAGCCGCTCCAGCGCCGCCGACAGCGCCCAGTCGAGGATCTCGGCATCGTCGAGCCGCGCCGCCCGCTGCGCCTCGGGGATCACCCGCTCGGCCAGGTCATAGACCTTGCGAAAGCCGCTGCGGTGCCGGATCGCCAGCCGGCCCGAGCGCCACAGGTATTCCAGCGCCGTCTTGGACGGGTGCCAGTCCCACCAGCCGCCCGAGCCGCGCGGCTCGTCCCCGCCCAGGTCCGAAGTCGAGGCCGGGCCGTGATCGGCGATATGGCGCAGCACGCTGTCGAATTCCGCGTCCCAGCCCTCGCGCCGCCATTTCGGCCAGCGGCGCTGCATGTGTGCCTCGTCCCGGGCGAATTTCAGCCGCCACATCGGATAGAAGCGCATCGGGATCACCGCGGCGTCATGGGTCCAGTGCTCGAACGCGGCGCGGTGCCGGGCGATCAGCGATTCCAGTGCCGCCGGCCGATACTGCCCGCGCCGCGACCACAGGATCAGGTCATGCGCCCGCGCCAGCGTGTTGACGCTGTCGACCTGCACGAAGCCCAGCCCGGTCAGCACGCCTTCCAGATCGGCACCGCGCCCCGGCCCGGAGCCGGGCCGCAAGAGCAGGTGGCGGTCCAGGAACAGCCGGCGGGCGTCGCGGTTCGTCAGCAGGGGCAGCGTCATGGCGTCCGTTCGAATGATGCGCGGGGAGGCGACCTTGCGGGGCGCCCGGGCTTGGCCTACATCATGCAGAACAAGGAAAGGATCCGCCATGGCAATGGAAGCCCATGACATCGAAGCCCTGATCCGCGCCGCCTTCCCGCAGGCACAGATCACGATCACCGACCTGGCCGGCGACGGCAACCATTACGCGGCCGAGGTGATCGACGAGAGTTTCCGTGGCCTGAACCGGGTCCAGCAACAACGCGCGGTCTATGCCGCGCTGCAAGGCAAGATGGACGGGCCGAGCGGCGCGCTGCATGCGCTGGCGCTGACCACCAAGGCCCCCGAGTAAATCGCAAGCACGCCGTGCTTCAGCAAGGAACCGCAGATATGACCGACGCACGCCAGCAGATCCAGCAGACCATCGACGGCCATGACGTCGTCCTGTTCATGAAGGGCACCAAGGAAATGCCGCAATGCGGCTTCTCCAGCCGCGTGGCCGGGGTGTTGAACTACATGAACGTCGATTATCGCGACGTGAACGTGCTGGCCGATGCCGACATCCGCCAGGGCATCAAGGATTTCTCGGACTGGCCGACCATCCCGCAGCTTTACGTCAAGGGCGAATTCGTCGGCGGCTGCGACATCATCACCGAGATGACGCTGTCGGGCGAGCTCGACCAGCTGTTCGACAAGGCCGGCGTCGCCTATGACAAGGACGCCGCGAACAAGATCCGCGAAGCGAACGCCTGAGCGCCCCGCCGCAGCGAAAAAGCCCGCCGTCCGGCGGGCTTTTTGATGTTTTCACCAGCGCTCGTCGTCGTCCCAATCGTCCTCGGATCGGCGGCCGCCCAGGCGCGAGGCCAAGGTCATGCCGATCGCGAAGGCGCCGATCAGCGGCACGAAGGGCGCGGCGCGGGACTGGGTCGCACCTTGCGCGACGCGCTCGGCCGCATCGGCCGGCAGGCCCAGCTTGCGCGAGGCGCTTTCGCCCGCCTTGCGCACGGCGCCGACGACGCGGGCCTCGGTCCGGTCCGCGAAGCGGTCGGCGCGATAGGCCAGGGTGTCGGCCACGGAATGCACGCGCTGGCTGGCCCGATCGACCATCTCGCCGGCCTTTTCCGAGGCACGGTCCAGGGTGCGATCCGCAAGCCCGCTGACCTTCTCGACCGCCGCATCGGCGGCAAGGTGCAACTGTTGCTCGATCTCGGCCTTCAGCTCGTCGGTGCTGGGCGTCGGGTGACGCTCCTTGCCGCCGGCCAGCATCAGGATGATCCCGATCAGCAGGAACCCGGTCCCGATCGCCAGCGAGGCCCAGAGCGGACCCCAGTGCAGGTGATAGGCCAGCCAGGTCCAGAGCGCCGCCAGCAGGAACCCCGCCGCCACCAGCAGCGCCACCCCTGCCCCAGCCATCAGCCCGGCACGGCGCAGCTTGTCCGTCAGGGCAAGCTGCAAGTTCCTGGTATAGGCGAACATGGCGGCGCGCTCAGCGACGGGCGATGATCAGGCCCAGCAGGAAGCCGACGCCGGCGGCGATGCCAAGCGCCTGCGCCGGGTTGCGGCGCACCATGGTCGAGACCTCGTCGTAATACTCCTCGGCATGCTCGGCCATCTCGCCGGCACGGCGTTCGCCTTCGCGATACAGGCGGCGGGCTTCGCCGCGGGCGCGGTCGGCATAGTCGTGGCCGCGCTCGCGCGCCGCCTCGACATATTCCTCGCCGCGCTTGCGGGCGGTTTCGACGAATTCCTGGCCCTTTTCCCGCACCGTGTCATAAAGCTCGGCGCCGCGCTCGCGGGCGCTGTCCAGCGCCGCGCCGGCGTCGTCGGCCGCGTTGCGGGCGTGCCGGCCCATGTCGTCGGCGGCGTCGCGGGCATGTTGGCCGAGATCGTCCGTCGCCTTACGGGCTTCGTTCTTCATGTCCTCGGCGGTGGATTGAGGATTGGCCATGGCAATCTCCTTTCACAAGGCTGTATCGGTTTCGCAGACAGAACCGCGACACCCCGCCGATTGTTCCACCGCCGGGCGCGATTTAGGGCGCCTCGGGCAGCACCGCGTCAAAGGCCGGCAGCAGCCGCGCCAAGGTGCCGTCCACGTCCTTGAGCTTGTCGAGTCCGAAAAGCCCGATGCGGAAGCTGCGGAAGCCTTCGCCCTCGCCGACCTGCATGGGCACGCCGGCGGCGATCTGATAGCCCTCGGCCAGGAACTTCCTGCCGTTTTGCACCTCGGGGTCGTCGGTATAGCACACCACCACCCCCGGCGCCGCGAAGCCATCGGCCGCGACCGATCGCAGCCCGCGCCGCGCCAGGTCGGCGCGCACCGCGTCGCCCAGCCGCCATTGCGCCTCGCGCGCCGCTTCGAAGCCCAGGGCCCGGGTCTCGGCCATGGCGTCGCGCAGGCCGATCAGCGCGTCGGTCGGCATGGTGGCGTGATAGGCATGGCCGCCGTCCTCATAGGCCTTCATGATCGCGCGCCATTTCTTCAGGTCCAGCGCGAAGCTGTCGCTGGTCGTCTGATCCAGCCGCTCCAGCGCCCGGGCCGAGAACATCACCATCCCGGCCGAGGGCGAGGCCGACCAGCCCTTCTGCGGGGCCGAGATCAGCACGTCGACGCCGGTCGCGGCCATGTCGACCCAGATCGCGCCCGAGGCGATGCAATCGAGCACCATCAGCGCGCCCACCTCATGCGCGGCATCGGCCAGCGCCTTGATATAATCGTCGGGCAGGATCATCCCCGCCGCCGTCTCGACATGCGGGGCGAAGATCGCCTCGGGCCGGGTCTCGCGGATCCGGGCCACCACCTCGTCGATGGGCGCGGGGGCGAAGGGGGCGCGCGGCTCGTTCCCGGCCGGGCGGGCCATCATCACCGTGGTCCCGCGCGCGAAGCCGCCGGCCTCGAAGATCTGGCTCCAGCGGAAGCTGAAGAAGCCGTTGCGGATGATCAGCGCATGGGCATCGCGGCCGAACTGCCGCGCCACCGATTCCATCGCGCAGGTGCCGCCGCCGGGGACCAGCGCCACCGCGTCGGCGCGATAGACTTCGCGCAGGTTGGCCGAAATCTCGCGCATGGCGGCCTGGAACCGCTGCGACATGTGGTTGAGCGAGCGGTCGGTAAAGACGACCGAGAATTCCTGAAGCCCCTCGGGGTCCACGTCTGGGCGAAGTCCGGGCATGGTCTGTCCTTCATTGCTGATCTGCGGGTCCGACCCTAGCGCGGGGCGCGCGCCCGGGCCAGCCCCGCCATAAGTCGCAGCCTCTTGCCCGCGGCGGGCGGCGCGACTAGCTTTGCACCTGGACAATCAACAGGCCAATCATGCGCATCGGCATCCTGAAATGCGGCCAGTCGCCCGAGGTCATTCGCGGCGAGCTGGGCGATTACGACACCCTGTTCGAGCGGCTGCTCGCGGGGCGCGGCTTCGAATTCACCAGCTATCACGTCGAGGCGATGGCGTTCCCCGCCTCGGTCCATGACGCCGAGGGCTGGCTGCTGACCGGCTCGCGCCACGGCGTCTATGAAGATCACGCCTTCATCCCGCCGCTCGAGGATTTCATCCGCCGCGCCTATGCCGAGCATGTGCCGCTGGTCGGCATCTGCTTCGGCCACCAGATCATTGCCCAGGCGTTGGGCGGCAAGGTCGCCAAGCACCCCGGCGGCTGGGCCATAGGCCCGCAGGACTATGATTTCGACGGCGAGCTGGTGACCATGAACGCCTGGCACCAGGACCAGGTGCAGGAACGGCCGCCGGGCGCGACCGTGCTGGCCGGCAACGATTTCTGCGAGAATGCCGTGCTGGCCTATGACGACCGCGCCCTGACCGTGCAGGCGCATCCCGAATTCGGCGACGATTTCATCCACGGGCTTCTGGACCACCGCGCCAAGGGCGTGGTGCCCGAGCCCTTGCAGGACGCGGCGCGGGCGCGCATGGGCGGGCCGTTGCATTCCGCCGGCATCGCCGACCGCATCGAGCATTTCCTGAAGCAGCCCCGCGCCAGCATGGCCGAAGCCCGCCGAGGTGTCGCATGAGATCGCACTGGATCGACGAGACCCCGCAGGCCGCGCAGGATTACGTCGCCGGCCGCCGGCTGGACGAGGTCGAATGCATCGTCGCCGACATCGCCGGCGTGGCGCGCGGCAAGGCCATGCCGGCCTCGAAATTCGCGCATCAGGAACGGTTCTACCTGCCGAACTCGATCTTTTTGCAGACCATCACCGGGGATTGGGCCGACAATCCCTCGGGCGCCTTCACCGAGCCCGACATGATCCTGATCCCGGATTTCTCCACCGCGACGGCGGCGCCCTGGACGGCGGACGTGACCTTGCAGGTGATCCACGACGTCTCGGACCAGTCCGGCAGGCCGGTGCCCATCGCGCCGCGCAATGTGCTGAAGCGCGTGGTCGAGCTCTACCGCGCCAAGGGCTGGCGGCCGATCGTCGCGCCCGAGATGGAGTTCTTCCTGACCGCGCGCAACATCGACCCGAACCAGCCGATCATGCCGCCCATGGGCCGCTCGGGCCGGCGGGCGGCGGCGAAGCAGGCCTATTCCATGTCGGCGGTGGACGAATACGGCAAGGTCATCGACGACATCTACGACTTCGCCGAGGCGCAGGGTTTCGAGATCGATGGCATCCTGCAGGAAGGCGGTGCCGGCCAGGTCGAGATCAACCTGAACCACGGCGACCCGGTGCATCTGGCCGACCAGATCTTCTATTTCAAGCGGCTGATCCGCGAGGCGGCGCTGCGCCACGACTGTTTCGCCACCTTCATGGCCAAGCCGATCGAGGGCGAGCCGGGCAGCGCCATGCACATCCACCATTCGGTGGTCGGGCTGGCGGATGGCCGCAACATCTTTTCCGACGCGCAGGGCCGCGAGACGCCGGCCTTCCTGCATTTCATCGCCGGGATGCAGAAGCACCTGCCGGCGGCGGTGGCGCTGCTGGCGCCCTATGTCAACAGCTATCGCCGCTATGTCCCTGATTTCGCGGCACCGATCAACCTGGAATGGGGCCGCGACAACCGCACCACCGGGCTGCGCGTGCCGATTTCCGGCCCCGAGGCGCGGCGGCTGGAAAACCGCTTGGCGGGGATGGATTGCAACCCCTATCTGGGTCTCGCCGCCAGCCTCGCCTGCGGCTACCTGGGGCTGTGCGAGCAGGAGAACCCGCGCGCGGAATGCCTGGGCGACGCCTATATGTCCGAGGACGAGCTGCCCTATAACCTGGGCGATGCGCTGGACCTGATGGCCGAGAGCGCGCCGATGCGCGAGGTGCTGGGCTCCGAGTTCGTCGCAGTCTATCAGGCGGTGAAGCGCAACGAATACAAGGAGTTCCTGCAAGTCATCAGCCCGTGGGAGCGTGAGCATCTGCTGCTGAACGTGTGAGATCGGCGCCGGTCGGTTCCGGCCGCGCGCGTCGCATGGGTATTTGTGGAGCAAAGAAGCGCCGGCATGAACCTGCTGTTTTCCAACGACCGGCTGGGGGAATATCCGCCGAGCCTTTACGCCGCGACGCGCACGCCGCTGCCGGCCTTCCCGCAGCAGCGCGGGGAGGCGCGGGCCGATGTGGTCGTGGTCGGCGCGGGCTACACCGGGCTGTCGGCGGCGCTGCATCTGGCCGAGGCGGGCTTCTCGGTCATGGTGCTGGAGGCGCATCGGGTCGGCTTCGGCGCCTCGGGGCGCAACGGCGGGCAGCTCGGCTCGGGGCAGCGGCTGGAGGTCGATGAGCTGGAGCGGCTGGCCGGCGTTCCGGCCGCGCATCGGCTGTGGGGCATGGCCGAGGAGGCCAAGGCGCTGACCCGCGACCTGGCCGCGCGCTCGGGCGTGCCGGTCGCCGATGGCATCGCCCATGCCTTTCGCAAGCCCGGCGAGTTCGAGCATGCCCGCGGCATGATCGAGAAGCTGGCGCGCGACTATGGCTACGCGCGCATCGAGGCGCTGGACCGGGAGGCGTTCCGGGCGCTGGTGCCCTCGGAGGCCTATATCGCCGGTGAGCTGGACCATGGCGCCGGGCATCTCGATCCGCTGGGCCTGGCGCTTGGCATGGCGCGGCTGGCCGATGCGGCCGGAGCGCAGATCCGCGAGCTGAGCCATGTCCATCACATCCGCCACGGCCGGGCGGGCGAGAAGAGCATCGTGCAGACCGGCAAGGGCCGGGTCATCTGCGACCATGTCATCCTGGCCGCGAACGGCTATCTCGGCCATCTGGACATGCGGATCGCCGCGCGGGTGATGCCGATCAACAATTTCATCGTCGCGACCGAGCCCTTGGGCGCGCGCGCGGCCGAGGTGCTGACCCGGCCCATCGGCGTGCATGACACGAAATTCGTGGTGAATTACTGGCGGCTTGATCCCGAGGGTCGGCTGATCTTTGGCGGCGGCGAGAATGTCAGCTATCGCTTCCCGAAGGACATCGCCGCCAAGGTGCGAAAGCCGCTGCTGGAGATCTATCCCGGGCTGGCCGATGTGCGGCTGACCCATGCCTGGGGCGGCACGCTGGCGATCACCATGAACCGGATGCCCTGCTTCGCCCGGCCGGCGCCGAACTGCCTGTCCGCCAGCGGCTATTCCGGGCACGGGCTGGCGCTGGCGACGCTGGCCGGCAAGCTGATGGCGCAGGCGGTGGCGGGTCAGGCGCAGGGTTTCGACACCATGGCCGCCCTACCCTCACGCCCCTTTCCCGGGGGTGGCGCCCTGCGCTGGCCGCTGCTGGTCGCCGGCATGGGCTGGTATTCCCTGCGCGACCGGCTGGGTTTTTGAGGGCTGGGCCCTTGCGGCCAGCTCCGCGGCGCGGCGGGCCTTGGCGCGGGCGATGCGCTCGGCCATCTGCTTTTCGCGGTGGCGGTGATAGGCCTTGATGACCGGCACCGTCAGGTAATGGATGGCGATGCAGATCGGCAGGCCCTCGATCACGCCGCCGACCATATAGGGCGTGAAGATCTGTTCGTTGAATTGCAGAAGCTGGTCCCAATGCGCGACGCGGTCCGTCACCGGCGCCAGCAGGTTGTTCCACAGCTCGCTGCCGGCGCGGGTGAATTCCTCGAAGATCAGGTGCGGGGTGAACTTGCCCTCGACCCCCAGAATCCAGCGGCCGAGCCCGGTCGCGGTCAGCGCCACGAAGGGCGTGGTCAGCGGGTTGCCGACGAAGGTGCCCAAAAGCGCCGCCAGGATATTGCCGCGGATGATCCAGGCGATCAGCGCCGCGCCCATCAGGTGAAAGCCGAAGAAGGGCGTGAACGAGACGAAGATGCCCGCCGCCCAGCCCCGCGCCACGCGATGCGGCCGGTCGGGCAGCCGCCGCAGCCGGTGCAGCACGTATTTAGACGCCCGTTTCCAGCCCGAGCGGGGATAGAACATCTCGGTCCACATCTGAGCGTAGCTCAGCGGTTTCCTGCGCTTGAACATGGCCGCGCCCTCAGGCCAGATGCGCCGAGGGGTCGCGGATGCGCGAGACCTGGGCCACGTCGCTTTCCGCCTCGAGCGCGGTCAGCAGCGCGTGCAGATGCTCGCGGCCGCGCAGCTCGACCTCGACCCGCAGGCGATAGAAATCCGGCTTGCGGTCGATGAATTCCAGGTCCGAGATATTGGCGCCCTGGGCGCCGATCAGCGTGCAGATCCGGCCCAGAACGCCCGCGTCGTGGCGGATGGTCAGCGACAGCATGGTCGAATAGGCGGCCGGGTGCTGCCCCTCGCGCCAATGCAGGTCGACCCAGCGTTCCGGGCTGTCCTCGAATTCGGCCAGCACCGGGCAGTCGATGGCATGGATCACCACGCCCTTGCCGCGATAGGTGATGCCGACGATGCGCTCGCCCGGCAGCGGGTTGCAGCAGGGCGCGCGGGTGAATTCCTGGTCGGCCTCGAGCCCGGCGACGGCGCGGCGGGCGTCGATCTCGCTGCGGGCCGAGGCGAGCTCGGGGTAAAGCGTCGAGAGCACGTCATGGGCCGAGATCTCGGCGCTGCCGATCCGGGCCAGCAGCTCGTCGGTATCGGGCAGCGCCATGGTGCGCGCGGCGGTGCGCAGCGCCTTGTCGCTGACCTTGCGGCCGACATGCTCGAAGGCCACCCGCACCAGTTCCGAGCCGAGGCGGATGAAGCGCGTCCGATCCTCTTGCCGCAGGCTGCGGCGGATGGCGGCCTTGGCGCGGCCGGTGACCACGATGTCGAGCCAGGTCGCCTGCGGGCGCTGGCCCGAGGCGGCGATGATCTCGACCGACTGGCCATTCTTCAGCCGCGTCCACAGCGGCACGCGGATGCCGTCCACCTTGGCGCCGACGCAGGAATTGCCCAGCCGCGTGTGGATGGCATAGGCGAAATCCAGCGGCGTCGCCCCTTTCGGCAGCGGGATCACGTCGCCCTTGGGCGAGAAGCAGAACACCTGGTCGGAATACATCTCGAGCTTCACATGCTCGAGGAATTCGTCGTGGTCCTCTTCGCCGAAACGCTCGGTCAGGCTGGCGATCCATTCGCCCGGATCGACGGCAAAGGGGTTCTCGGTGCGGGCGCCGTCGCGATAGGCCCAATGCGCCGCCACGCCCGATTCCGCGACCTCGTGCATCTGCCGGGTGCGGATCTGCACCTCGACCCGCTTGCCGTCGCGGCCCGACACCGTGGTGTGGATCGAGCGATAGCCGTTGGCCTTGGGCTGGCTGATATAGTCCTTGAACCGCCCCGGCACGGCGCGCCAGCGATGGTGGATCACGCCCAGCGTGCGATAGCAGTCCGGCTCGGTCCGGGTGATGATGCGAAAGCCGTAGATGTCCGACAGGCGCGAGAAGGACAGCTGCTTTTCCTGCATCTTGCGCCAGATGCTGAACGGGCGCTTGGCGCGGCCATAGACATCGGCCTCGATTCCCTCGCGCTCCAGTTCGGCGCGGATGTCGGCGGTGATCTTGGGGATCACGTCGCCGGATTCGCGTTGCAGGCTGACGAAGCGGCGGATGATCGAATTGCGCGCCTCGGGGTTGATGACCTTGAAGGCAAGGTCCTCAAGCTCTTCGCGCATCCATTGCATGCCCATCCGGCCGGCCAGCGGCGCGAAGATGTCCATGGTCTCGCGCGCCTTCTGCTGCTGCTTGTCGGGGCGCATGGACTTGATGGTGCGCATATTGTGCAGCCGGTCGGCCAGCTTGACCAGGATCACGCGAAGATCGCGCGACATCGCCATGAAAAGCTTGCGGAAATTCTCGGCCTGCTTGCTATGCGCGCCGCTGAGCTGCAGGTTGGTCAGCTTGGTGACGCCATCGACCAGGTCGGCGATCTCGCGGCCGAACATCTGCGCCACCTCGGTCCAGGTCGAGCGCGTGTCCTCGATCGTGTCGTGCAGAAGCGCGGTGACGATGGTGGCATCGTCCAGCCGCATCTCGGTCAGGATGGCGGCGACGGCGACGGGATGGGTGAAATAGGCCTCGCCCGAGTGGCGGAACTGGCCCTCGTGCATGCGACGCCCGTATTCATAGGCGTCGCGGATCAACTCGGCATTGGTGCGCGGGTTGTAGTTGCGAATGAGCGCGATCAGGTCTTCGACGTCGATCATGTTCAGCCGAAGACCTTATGTTCAGTTCCTGCCTTGCGCGTCCAGCATCATGCGCAGCATGCGCTCCTCCGACTCTTCGTCGGCGGGTTTCGGGCGGTCGATCTCGGCGCCCAGCAGCAGCGCCATCGCATCCTCTTCCGGCTCGTCGACCTCGATCTGGGTCTGGCTGGATTCGATCATGCGCTCGCGCAGCTCATCGACGGGCTGGGTCTCGTCGGCGATCTCGCGCAGCGAGACCACGGGATTCTTGTCATTGTCGCGGTCGACGGTCAGCGGGCTGCCCGCGGCGATTTCACGCGCACGATGGGCGGCCAGCATCACCAGGTCAAAGCGGTTCGGAACCTTGTCGACGCAATCTTCGACTGTCACGCGGGCCATCGGTCACCTTATCAGCTGGAATCGGGGTGCAGGGCGAAGCCGGATAAATGGCGTCGCACCCCGGAAATGTCAAGCGGTCAGGGGCTTCATACCCGCCAGCGCACCCGCTGGCAAGGCCGCCAGCATCTGCGCCACCGTCAGCCCCAGGCGCGGATGGCGCCAGTCCGGCGCGATCTCGGCCAGCGGCGCCAGCACGAAGCCGCGGTCCTGCATCCGGGGATGCGGCAGGATCAATTCGGGCGGCGCATGCCGCGGCTGTTCCTCGGGCGGCAGGCCGCGCCAGTGATCCTGGGTCGCGGCATCGGGCAGCACCAGCCCGTCCAGCGCCAGCAGGTCCAGGTCCAGGCCGCGCGCCTGCCAACGCGCGCCTTCGCGGGTGCGGCCGAATTCTGCCTCAATTTCGTGCAATATCCCCAGAAGCCGGGCCGGCGGCAGGTCGCAGGTGAGCGAAACCGCTCCGTTCACGTAATCGGGACCGGAACCGGCCGGAAAAGCCGGGGTGATCCAGAAACGGCTGATTGCACATGGCTGGACCTGGGGTATTTTCAGCAGCTTATCCAGCGCGAATCGGATTGTTTCCGCCGGGACACCTGCCGAACTAGGCAGGTTTGCACCCAGCGCCACCAAGGCTAGTTTCGCGTTCTGGTTTGGGTTTCGGGACATCTTGGGGGAATCGTGTTTTACAAGGATGATCGGCTGGCGTTGTTTATCGACGGGTCGAACCTTTACGCCGCGGCAAAATCGCTGGGCTTCGACATCGACTACAAGCTGCTGCGGCAGGAATTCGAGCGGCGCGGCAAGCTGATCCGCGCCTATTACTACACGGCCCTACTGGAAAACGAGGATTATTCACCGATCCGCCCGCTGGTCGACTGGCTGCATTACAACGGCTATTCCATGGTGACGAAGCCTGCCCGCGAATACACCGATGCGCTTGGCCGCCGCAAGGTCAAGGGCAACATGGACGTCGAGCTGGTGATCAACGCCATGGAACTGGCGCCGCGGCTGGACCATGCGGTGCTGTTTTCCGGCGACGGCGACTTCCGCCCGCTGGTCGAGGCGTTGCAGCGCCAGGGCGTGCGGGTCTCGGTGGTCTCGACCATGCGCTCGCAGCCGCCGATGATCGCGGACGAGCTGCGCCGCCAGGCCGACAATTTCATCGAGCTGGACGCGCTGCGCGACATCATCGGCCGGCCGCCACGCGAAGCTGCACCGGCGCAGGACGCCTGAGCCCGGAGACCCGGGATCGGGCGTGCCTAGCGCTCGGTCAGCTTCAGCTCGATGCGGCGGTTCTGGGCCCGGGCCTCGGGCGTGTCGCCCTGGGCCACCGGCCGCGTATCGGCAAAGCCCGCCGGCAGCAGCCGGTCGGCCGGAAAGCCCAGATCGTCCACCATGTAGCGCACCACGGCCAGCGCCCGCGCCTGACTGAGTTCCCGGTTGTCGCGATAGCGCCCCTGCCCCGACAGGGGCTGGCTGTCGGTATGGCCGTCAACGCGGATGATCCAGTCGATCTCGGGCGGGATCTCGGCCGAGATCTGCTTCAGAAGATCGCTGACCCGGGCGATCTGCGCCCGACCCTCGGCCGAGAGCGTCGCCTCGCCGGCCGGGAACAGCACCTCCGAGGAAAAGGCGAAACGGTCGCCGACGACGCGCACGCCCTCGCGGCCCTCCAGGATCTGCGACAGCCGGCCGAAGAATTCCGAGCGATAGCGCGCCAGGTCCTTGGCCTCGGCCTCGGCCTTGCTGCGGGCCTCCGCCTCCAGCGCGCGGCGCTTCTTCTCCTCCTCGGCGGCGCGCAGCAGCGCCAGGTTCAGCTGCTGGCCCAGGTCCTCGACCTTCAGATCGGCGGCCTTGCGCTCCTCGCCAGCCGCATCCAGCACCGCGCGCAGGCTGCCAAGCTGGTCGTTCAGTTGCAGCACCTGCTGGTTCAGCAGCGCCAGCCGGCGCTGATCCTCGGTCGAAAGCGCCTCTTGCTGCGAGAGCTTCTGCTGCGCCACGGCCAGCAGCGCGGCCTGCTTTTCGGCCTCGGTCGCCCGAGCCTGCGCCTGGTCGCCCAGATCCTTCTTCGCGGCCTCGGCGGCGGCGAGCAGGGTCAGCGTGTCCTCGGCCTGCTTGCGGGCGGCTTCCAGTTCCATCGTCATGGCGGTCAGCTCGGCATCGGATTGCGCGAGCTTGTCCTGCAGGGCTTTGGCCGCCTCGGCATCGGCGGTGCGGGCAGCCTGGGTCCGGGTCAGTTCCTGCGCCGCATCCACGTTGCGGCGGCGCAGGTCGGCCACCAGCGCCTCCAGCGCCTCGCGCCGGGCGGCCGCCAGCCGCGCCGCCTCGGTCTGTTCGTCGATCCTGCCCTGCGCCTCGGCCAACTGGCCGCGCGTGGCGCCCAGGTCGCGGTCCAGCCCCTCGGCCCGGCTTTGCGAGGTCGAGAGCGCCGCCGTCAGCTGCGCCAGCTGCGCGCCCAGCTGATCCAGCTCGCTGTCCTGGGTGGTGATCTGGTCGCGCAGCACCGATTGCACCAAGAGGAAGATGGTCAGCACGAACATCATGACCATCAGCAGCGCGGTCATGGCATCGACGAATCCCGGCCAGATCGTGGCCGAGAACCGGTTGCCGCCGCCCCGGCTAAGCCCCATCGCCACG
This sequence comes from Paracoccus sp. DMF, assembly GCF_004407025.1. Taxonomy (NCBI): domain Bacteria; kingdom Pseudomonadati; phylum Pseudomonadota; class Alphaproteobacteria; order Rhodobacterales; family Paracoccaceae; genus Paracoccus; species Paracoccus sp. DMF. The sequence continues at coordinate 28,422 of NZ_SOKV02000021.1, read as the reverse complement.
CTCCAGGTTGCGGATGGCGCGGGTCAGCGCCGCCATGTCCTCGCGCAGCTCCGAGATCAGCCCGTCGCGGCCGCTGGCGGCTTCCTCGACCAGCCGGCCCAGCTGCACGTCGATCGAGCGCAGCCGCATCCGCGCCTCGGGATCGTCGCCCGAGGGCGCACGCGCCGGCGCCTGTTCCAGGATGCGGTCCTGCCCCTCGGCCAGCCGTTCCAGCGCCCGGATCAGCAAGCCGTTGTCGGGCGCCGGGCGCTCGGACAGGGCGGCGAGGCGGGTCAGCGTCTCGGTCAGCGCCGGATCGCGTGCCGGCGTCTCGGCCAGCGCCGCCAGCCGCTCCTGGCCCGCCGCCAGCCGCTCCAGCGCCTGCGGCAGCGCGTCAAAGGCAGGCTGGCCGGCCAGCAGACGCGCCTGCCCCTCGGCCAGCCGGTCCAGTGCAGCCAGCAGCCCGGTATCCTGGCGCGGCGCGGCGGCAAGCCCCGCCAGCCCCTGCTCGACCCCGGACAGCGCCCGCGCCGTCGCCTCGCGCTCGGCGGCGAGGGTTGCGCCCAGGCGGTCGCGATCCTCGCCCAGAAGCACCGCCAGCTGCTCGACACCCTGCGCCAGGGCCAGCGCGCGCTGGTCGGCGGCCGCGGCCTCCTGGTCGCGCAATTCGTCGCGCTGCGCATAGAATTCCTGCAAGCCGGCCAGCTGCGCCTCGACCCGTTCGGCGAAATCGACCAGCGCCGCCTCGCCCAGGCCATGCCCCTCGCCGCCCAGGCCGACGCGGGTAAAGCCCGACATCCATTCTTCCAGCTCGCGATAGAAGCGGTTCTGGCCATGGGTGACGAACAGTTCCAGCAAGCCCACGACCAGCGAGCCGGCCAGGCCCAGGAGCGAGCTGGAAAAGGCCGTGGCCATGCCGCCCAGCTGCGATTCGAGCCCGGTCATCAGCTTGTTGAAGACCTCGATCCCGGTTTCGCCATCCTTGGGCGCCAGCGCCCGGATGGTGTCCACCACAGCCGGCACCGTGGTCGCCAACCCATAGAACGTGCCCAGAAGGCCCAGGAAGATCAGCAGGTTGGCAAGGTAGCGCGTGATGTCGCGCGCCTCGTCGATCCGCGTCGCGACCGATTCCAGGATCGAGCGCGACGATTCGGTCGAGATCACGCCCCCGACCGGCCCGCGCTGGCCCAAGAGCGCCGAAAGCGGCGCCAGCAGGCGCGGCGCCTGGTCGGCATCGGCGGGCTCGGCCGTGCTGACGCCGCGACCGGCGGCATTGCGGCGCCGGGCGGCGAATCGCTCGATCCAGCTGACCGACTTCACCAGCTCGGCCACCTGCCAGAAGCAGCCCAGCACCCCCATCACGAAAACGGCGAGGATCAACCCGTTCAGCGCCTCGTTCGAGGAAAAGATGCGCAGGATGCGGCCATAGGCGAACCAGGCCCCGGCCACGACCAGCGCCAGCGCGATCAGCATCAGCACGATCTGGCGCACGGGTTGCGAGAATTGCGGCTGGCTCGGGCCGGTCAGCCCCGGCTCGCCCCGGCGCGTGGCCGCAAGGCGGGCGGCGCGGGTCTTGCGGCCTTCGGCGGCAGCTTGCGGCGGCGGATCGGCGTCGGACGGGGACAAGCGGCAACTCCATTCCCTGCTTCGTGGGCGACTGTAGTGGCCGGATCGCCCGCTGCCAAGCGATGCGGCGGGGCGCCGCCGGTCAATCCGGCTTTGGTCGCACCAGCAGCCGGACGCGGCGCGCCAGCTCGTCCATCTCCAGGTCCTCGACGCCCATCTCGGCCAGGTGCATGGCGGTGTTGAACAGATAGTCGGCGTTCGGGCCGCGGCCGCCATGGGCGCGGGCGATGATCTCGGCCTGCTGGGCCATGTCCAGATGCGCCCAATACTGGTCGTGGTCGCGGCGGATGACATAGGCGACGGCCTCGACCCGGCGCCCATCGGCCAGCAGCAGCGGCAGCTGCAACTCGGCATAGGCCTCGGTGGTCAGCTCGCGCTCGCGCAGCCCGGCCAGCGTGTTCGGCCAGTCGGCATCCTCCACCCGCAGCGCCAGCCCCACGCAATGCGCCTGCGCGTCGATGTCCAGCCCCAGGACCAGCCCCGGCGCCTCGACCGTGCCGCGATAGACCACCGAGCGCAGGCAGAAGCGGCGGGCAAAGCCCTCGACCCGCGCCTGCACCGTTTCGGCCACCGCAAAGCCGGGATCCCACATCAGCGAGCCATAGGCAAAGACCCAATGCTCTGGCCGCTCACCCATTCCTGACCCCACCCCGCTTTGCTTTCGCTTGCGAAAAACTTAGGACAGCATGGCCGCCGATCCAAGACGGCTCGACCGAGACGAGGAAACCCATGCGCCGATTGCTTCTGTGGCTGACCGTGCTTGCCCTGGCTCTGGGCGGCTTGTGGCTGGGGGCCGAGGGGTTGCTGGTGCGCGAGCTGCGCCGAAGCGCGGCCGAGACCCCGGGCGTCGGGATCGGCACCCTGCACGAGCTGCGCCGGCCCGGCCGCATCGGCGTCTCGGCCGTCGCCGTCGAGCTGGAGACGCCCTCGGGCCGGCTGGCGCTGCCGCAGGCCCAGGCCTGGGTCAGTCCGCTGCACCCGACCGAGCTGCGGCTGGATCTGCCGCCGCAGGCGATGCTGGACGCCGGCACCGGGCCGATGGCGCTGGGTCTGACCGATGCCGAGGCCGGCCTCGGCGTGCGCCCGCTGGCCGGCGCCGAATTCCGCAGCGTCTTCGCCCGCTCCGGCCCGCTGACGCTGCAGGGCGCGCCGCTGGCGCAGGGCTTTGAGGCCCGGGCCCGGCTGGCCGACGACGGCGGCTATGACGTCGCGCTGTCGCTGCACGACCTGGCGCCCGAGGCGCTGTCGAACCCCCTGCCCCTGCCCGGCACACTGAGCCTCGAGGCGACCGGCCGGCTGTGGCTCGACCGACCGCCCTCGCCGCAGACGCTGACGCCCGAGACCATGCCGCTGCCCACCGGGCTGCGGCTCGACGGGTCCGAGTTGCGGCTGGGCAAGCTCGGCGCCCGCATCCTGGGCGAGGTCCGTGCCGATGCCCAGGGCCGGGCGCAGGGGCTGCTCGCGGTCTATACGCCCGACGCGCGGCCGATGCTGGACGCGGCGGCGGCGGCCGGGCTGATCCCGCAAAAGGTGGTGATGCTGGCCGGCGCCATGCTGAAGAACATCTCGGAACTGCCGCTGCCCGAGGGCGCGGATTTCCCGGCCCCGGCTGCGGGTGAGTTGCGCCTGCCCCTGGTCCTGGCCGGCGGCAAGGTCAGCCTTGGCCCGGTCACGCTGGGCCCGGCGCCGCTGTTCCCGCGCCGCTAGGCGTCCTTGGCGGGCGTCTGGCTGCGGCCGAAGTCGGGCGCCGCGGTGTCCTGCCCGGCCTCGATGATGCCGCGCCGGATCGCCCGGGTGCGGGTGAAATAGTCGTGCAGATGCGCGCCGTCGCCCATGCGGATGGCGCGCTGCAGGACGAACAGCTCCTCGGTGAAGCGCCCGAGGATGTCCAGTACCGCGTCCTTGTTCTGCAGGAAGACGTCGCGCCACATCGTCGGGTCCGAGGCCGCGATCCGGGTGAAATCCCGAAAGCCGGCGGCGGAATACTTGATGATCTCGCTTTCCGTCACCCGCTTCAGGTGATCGGCGACGCCGACCATGGTATAGGCGATCAGGTGCGGCGTGTGGCTGGTCACCGCCAGCACCAGGTCGTGATGCATGGCGTCCATCTCTTCGACATTGGCGCCCATGGCCCGGACCAGCCCAGCGAGCCGCGCCACCGCCTCGGGGTCGCTGCCCTCGACCGGGGTCAGCAGCCACCAGCGGTTGCGAAACAGGCTGGCAAAGCCCGAGCGCGGCCCGGAATGCTCGGTGCCGGCCAGCGGGTGGCCGGGCACGAAATGCACGCCCTCGGGGATATGCGGCGCCACCGCCTCGACCACGGCGCGCTTGACCGAGCCCACGTCGGTCATTGTCGCGCCGGGCTTGAGGAAGGGCGCGATCTCGGCCGCGACCGCGCCCATGGCGCCGACCGGCACCGCCAGCACGACCAGATCAGCGCCCTCGGCGGCCTCGGCCGCGGTCTCGACCACGCGGTCCACCAACCCGATCTCGCGCGCGGTGGCCCGGGTCTCGGGGCTGCGGGCATAGCCGACGATCTCGGCCGCCAGCCCGGCCTCGCGCATGGCCAGCGACATCGAGCCGGCAATCAGCCCCAGCCCGATCAGGGCGACGCGATCATAGATCCGACCCATCAGCGTCGCTCCGCCCGTTCGGCCATGAACTGGCCGATGACATGGGCGACGCGCCGGCACGAGGCCTCGTCGCCCACGGTAATGCGCAGGCAGTTCGGCAGGCCATAGCCGCCGACCCGGCGCACGATCAGCCCCTGGGCCTTCAGATAGTCGTCGCAGGCCTCGGCCACGGCCTGGTCCTCGAACCGGGCCAGGATGAAATTGGCGCAGGACGTGTCCGAGGGCACGCCCTTCTCGGCCAGGGCCTCGGCCAGCCAGGCGCGCATGCGGGCGTTCTCGGCCTGACAGCGGGCGATATGCTCGCGGTCGCGCACGGCGGCCTCGGCGGCATCGAGCGCGGCCGAGGACAGGTTGAACGGCCCCCGGATGCGGTTCAGCACGTCGATGATCTCGCGCGATCCGTAACCCCAGCCGATGCGCAAGCCGCCAAGGCCGTAGATCTTGGAAAAGGTCCGGGTCATGAACACGTTCGGCAGCCGGGTCGCGAGCTCGGCCCCGCCGTCGTAATCCTCGACATATTCGGCATAGGCGGCATCGACCACTACGATGGCCTGCGGCAGGGCACGGGCCAGCCGCTCGATCTCGGGCAGGCCGACCATGGTGCCGGTGGGATTGTTCGGATTGGCCAGGAACACCAGCCGCGTGTGCGCGCTCGCCCCGGCGATCAGCGCATCGATATCGGTGACGCGATCACGCTCGCGCACGGCGACCGGCGTCGCCCCTGCGGCATGGGCGCTGATGCGATACATCAGGAAGCCGTGCTCGGTGAACAGCACCTCGGTCCCCGGCCCGGCATAGGCCTGGCACAGGAAATGGATGATCTCGTCGGAACCCACGCCGCAGATGATGCGCTCGGGGTCCAGCCCATGCACCTCGCCGATGGCGGCGCGCAGGCTGGCATGATCGGTATTCGGATAGCGATGCAGGGCATGCGCCGCCCGCACCACGGCCTCGCGCGCCTTTTCGGACGGGCCGAACGGGTTCTCGTTCGAGGACAGTTTCACCACGTTCTCGACCCCGGCCACCTTGGCGGCCCCGCCCTGGTAGAGCGCGATCTCCATGATCCCGGGTTGCGGAGCGATGATGGTCTGGTTCTGCGACATGACGGGCCTCTTGCAAGCCCGGCCCTCTTACCGCCCGGCGCCCGCCTTGGAAAGGCTCGACCACCGGCAGGCTTCTTTGCTCTGCAAATACCCATGCGGCGGCGCGGCCGGAAACCCCCCGCGCGCGTTTTCACCGTTTTCCAAATACTCCGGCAAGGGTGCCTATTGGCCCGCCAGCGCCTTTTCCAGCTCCGGCAGGAAACGCGCGGTGTAATCCTCGCGCACCAGCGGCCCGGCATGGCGATAAAGGATGCGGCCGGCGCCATCGACGATGAAGGTCTCGGGCGGTGCGGTCACGCCCCAGTCGATCGCCACCCGGCCGCGCGGATCGGCCGCCAGGGCATGAAACGGATCGCCGTGTTCGGACAGAAAGCCCGAGGCCGCGGCCTCGGGGTCCTTCAGGTCGACGCCATAGACCGGCAGGCGCTTGGAAAGCTCGGTCAGGGTCGGGTGCTCGGCCCGGCAGGGCGGGCACCAGCTGGCCCAGAAATTCACCAGCTTCACGCCCGGCTGGCGCAGCATCGCATCGGTCAGCTGCACCTTGCCGGGCAGCGTCTGGTCCCCCACCGCCGGCGCCTCGCGCCCGACGAAGGCCGAGGGCACCGCCTCGGGGTCGGGCCGCATCAGCGCCCAGCCGGCCAGGCCGGCGAAACCCAGGAACACCGCCACCGGCAGCACCATCAGGGGCGAGACCTTAGCCACGGCGTTCATGCTCCTGCAATTCGCGGCGGGCACGGGCATTGGCCAGCACGCTCTGGACGATGACGCCCACCAGCAGCGCCAGGCTGATGCCATAGGCGGCCAGCACGGTCCCGGCATATTTGCCCAGCTCGATCATGCGCGCATCTCCCTTGCCAGCAGCGCGGCCAGGCGGCGGCGGCGGATCTCGGTCCGGGTACGGACCAGCAAAAGCGCCAGGAACAAAAGGAAAAAACCCAGCATCGACAGGTACAGCGGGTATTTGTAGACCGCGGACATCCGCTCGCCCGGCGCCAAGGACAGCGAGGCGCCCTGGTGCAGGCCCTGGTTCCAGAAATTCACCGCATAGCGCGACAGCAGCGCGAAGACCGAGCCGACAAGGCACAGCACGCCGGTCAGGTCGGCGGCGCTGTCGGGATTCTCGACCGCTGCCCAAAGCGCGATATAGCCGAGATAGAACAGGAACAGGATCAGGAACGAGGTCAGCCGCGGATCCCATTCCCACCAGGTGCCCCACATCGGCTGACCCCAGATCGCCCCGGTGATCAGCGCGATCAGCGTCATCACCGCGCCGACCGGCGCCGCCGCCTTGGCGGCCAGCGCGCTGACATGGTGGCGCCGGACCAGCCAGATCAGCGAGGTGACCAGCATCATCAGCCAGATATTGATCGCCATCAGCGCCGCCGGCACATGCAGGAAGATGATCTTGACCGTGGCGCCCTGCTTGTAGTCCTGCGGCGTCAGGAAGCCCCAGACCAGCCCCGAGACGGTGCAAAGCGCCGCCCCTGCCACCGCATAGGGCAGGATCGCGCCCGAGGTGCGCATGAACTTGACGGGGTTGGCATATTCCCAGATCGACATGGCTTCTCCCTAGCCCGTGCCCGCATTTCGCTCAAGTGCGCTTCGGTCGCAGCCCGGGCCCGATCACCGCAGATTGACCCGCAGCGCCGCCGCGGCCGCGAAGGGCACCAGCGCCAGCACGCCGAGCGTGACTCCGGCCAGGAAGATCAGCGCCGGCAGCGGATCGCCGCCCGCGGCGCCGCGCCGCACCGCCTCGGCGCCGAAGATCAGCGTCGGCACGTAAAGCGGCAACACCAGGAGCGACATCAGCAGGCCGCCGCGGCGCAGCCCGACCGTCACCGCCGCGCCGAAGGCGCCCAGCATCGACAGCGCCGGCGTGCCGATCAGCAGCGAGACCACCAGCCAAGGATAGGCCGGCCCGGGTAGGTGCAGAAGCAGCGCGAAGACCGGCGCCGCCAGGGCCAGCGGCAGGCCGGTCACCAGCCAATGCGCGCAGGCCTTGGCCGCGACCGCACCCTCCAGCGGCAGCGGCGCGGTGGCGAGCAGGTCGAGGCTGCCGTCCTCGAAATCCAGCGCGAAGATGCGGTCGAGCGACAAGAGGCACGAGAGCAGCGCGCCCACCCACAGGATGCCCGGCGCGATGCGCGCAAGCGTGCCGCCCTCGGGGCCGACGCCAAAGGGCACCAGCGTGCAGGTAATCAGGAAGAACGCCAGCGCCAGGCCGAAGCCGCCGCCGGCGCGGGTCGCCAGACGCAGGTCGCGCAAGAGCAGCGCCTTCATGCGAAAGCCTCGTTGAAGCCGGCCGGGCGGGTGTCGCGCCGCGCCGGCCCGGCGCGGAACGGGGTCAGGTCCAGGGCCACGGCCTCGGGCAGGCCCAGGTCGATATGGGTGGCGATCAGCGCCGCGCCGCCCTGCCCCAGATGGGCGCGCAGCATGGCCGCGAACAGCGCCACCGAATCACGGTCCAGCGATACCGTGGGCTCGTCCAGAAGCCAGACCGGCCGGCCGGTGACCATCAGCCGCGCCAGCCCCAGCCGGCGCTTCTGCCCGGCCGACAGCGCATGCGCCGGCCGCGCCGCCAGGTCGCGCAGGTTCATCGCCGCCAGCGCCGGGGCAATGTCGCGCCGACCAAAGACCTCGGCCCAGAACGCCAGGTTCTCGGTCACGCTCAGCGCCGGCTTCAGCCCGTCGGCATGGCCGGCATAGGCCATGGTCTCGGGCGCGGCCTCGACCGTGCCGGCCACGGCCGGCTGCAACCCGGCCAGCGTGCGCAGAAGCGTGGTCTTGCCGATGCCGTTCGGGCCGCGCAGCACCAGCACCTGCCCGGGTTCGACGGCGAAGGACAGGTTCTCGACGGCGCGCAGCCCGCCCCGCGCCACGGCAAGCTCGCGGACGGCGAGCAGGCTCATAGCGGGATCAGCGCGCAGGCGACGCGCCGGCCCTCGGCCAGCGTCACGTTGTAGCTGCGCGCGGCCGAGGGCGAGCTCATCGGCTCGGCCATGACCCCCGCCGCCTCGAGCGCCTGGGTCAGCGCGCGCGGCGGAAAGGCGATCTCGGCCCCCATGCCCAGGAACAGCACGTCGACCGAACCGGCCAGCGCCAGCAGCGCCGCGGCGTCCTCGAGCCCGCCCCAGGGCCGCACGCCCTCGGGCGTGACGATGACGGCGCCGCGATGCACCGTGCCGCCGACCCGGAAAAAGCCGGGGCCGTAGCCGTCCACCGGCACGGCCCCCGAAAATTCGGTCGGTGTCATCACCGCCATCAGGGCGCGTCCCGGAAGGCGGCCGGGATGTCCTCGCCCGGGGCCTGTTCCTTCTTCGCGCCGGGCTTGGTCCAGTCGCGCTTGACGCCCAGCCACAGCACGATGTTCTTGGCGACATAGACCGTGGAATAGGCGCCGACGAAGACGCCCCAGAGCATGGCGAAGACGAAGCCGCGGATCACGTCGCCGCCGAAGATCATCATCGCGCCAAGCGCCAGCGCCGTGGTCACCGCCGTCATCACCGTGCGCGACAGCGTCTCGTTGACGGTCAGGTTCATCACGTCGATCAGCGGCATGGACTTGAACTTGATCAGGTTCTCGCGCAGCCGGTCAAAGACCACGACCGTGTCGTTGACCGAATAGCCCAGCGTGGTCAGCAGCGCCGCGATGGTGGTCAGGTCGAACTTCAGCTGGAACAGCGAGAAGATGCCGACCGTCAGCAGCACGTCATGCACGATCGAGACCACGGCCCCCAGCGCGAACTGCCATTCGAAACGCAGCCAGATATAGGCCATGATCGCAAGGGTCGCCGCGCCCACGGCGTAGAATGCCGTCTTGATGAGCTCACCCGAGACCTTGGGCCCGACCGATTCCACCGCGGCGAAGCGGACCTGCGGATCGACGGTCTTCAGCGCCGCCTCGACCTGGTTCAGCTGTTCGGGCGTGACCGAGCCGGTGGCGTCGGTGGTGCCGATGCGGATCATCGCGACATGCTTCTCGGTGCCGAAGCTCGGGTCGAAGACCTCGGTGATGGCGATCTCGCCCAGGTCGAGCTCGTCGAGCGCCTGGCGATAGTCGCCGACCTCGAAGGCGGTGCTGCTTTCGGTGCGGATGGTGGTGCCGCCCTTGAAGTCGATGCCGAAGTTCAGCCCCATGACCAGCACGACGACCAGCGAGGCCACCATGGCCACGGCCGAAATGCCGAAGGTCAGCCACTGCCAGCGGAAGAAGTTGAAGTTCGTGACTTCGGGGACCAGTTTCAGACGGAATGCCATGTTTCTGCCCCCTTACAGAACCAGTTGCTTCGGTTTGCGCCATTCCAGCCAGAACAGGATCATCAGCCGCGTCAGGTAGATCGCGGTAAAGACCGAGGTCACCAGCCCGATGGTCAGCGTCACGGCAAAGCCCTTGACCGGGCCGGAGCCCAGGAAGAACATGACCATGGCCGCGATGAACGAGGTGACGTTGGCGTCGATGATCGCCGACATCGCCTCGCCGAAGCCGTCGTCGATGGCCTTCACGATGCGCTTGCCGGCGCGCAATTCCTCGCGGACGCGTTCGTAGATGATGACGTTGGCGTCCACGGCCGTGCCGACGGTCAGCACGATGCCGGCGATGCCGGGCAGCGTCAGCGTGGCGCCCATCATCGACATGACCGCCAGGATCAGGATGACGTTGATGATGACCGCGACCGAGGCGAAGACCCCGAACAGCCCGTAGCTCGCGACCATATAGGCCACCACCGCGGCCGTCGCGATGACCGAGCTCAGCCGGCCGGCGTCGATCGAATCCTGGCCCAGTTCCGGGCCGATGGTGCGCTCTTCCAGGAAGCTCATCTTCGCGGGCAAGGCGCCCGCGCGCAGCAGCACGGCAAGCCGGGTCGAGGCATCGACGTCCATCGAGCCCGAGATCTGACCCGAGCCGGTGGTGATCGCCTGCCGGATCACCGGCGCCGAGATCACGTGGTTGTCCAGCACGATGGCGAAGGGCTGGCCGATATTGGCCGAGGTATAGGCCCCGAAGCGCTTGGCGCCCGAGGGGCCGAAGCGGAAATCGACCGCCGGCTGGCCGTTCTGGTCGAAGCTGGGCTGGGCGTTGGTCAGATCCTCGCCGCTGACGACGGGGCTGTCCTCGATGACGTAGAACACCCCCGGCTCGTCCATCGAGGGCAGCAGCACGTTGCCGGGCCCGGGCCGGGCATTGGCATCGGCGGTGCGGCTGACCACCGGGTTGAAGGTCAGCTTGGCGGTGGTGCCGATCAGCTGCTTCAGTTCCTCGGCCGAGCCGATGCCGGGCACCTGGATCAGGATGCGGTCCTTGCCCTGGCGGGCGATGGTCGGCTCGCGCGTGCCGACCTCGTCGATGCGGCGCCGGATGATCTCCAGCGACTGCTGCACGGTGCGGTCGTCGGTCGCGGCCCTTTCGGCATCCGACAGCTGCACGATCAGCCGGTTGCCCTGGGCCGAGACGGCGATGTCGCTCTGCCCGGCGCCGGTCAGCGAGGTGACGGGGGTGGCGAGGCCGCGGGCGATCTCGACCGCCTTGGCCATCTGGTCGGCATTGCCGATCTCGACCGCAAGCTGGCCGTCCTCGGCCTGCACGCGGCGCACGGCGCCGACCACGTCGCGTTGCGCGACCAGCGCATCGCGCAGTTCCGGCCAGATGCCGTCCATGCGCGCCTTGTAGACGTCCTGGACATGCACCTCGCCCAGCAGGTGGGCACCGCCGCGCAGGTCGAGACCGAGGTTGACCAGACCCGAGGGCAGGATGCCCGGCCAGCCGGCCCGGGCTTGGGCCTCCTCGGGGCTTTCGAACCCGTTGCGTTCGGCGGCGGCGATGGCGTCGTTATGCTGCTCGACCCGGTTGTAGAACAGGTTCGGGGCGGCATAGAGCAGACCGACGGCGACCAGGCCGAGGATCAGCAGACGCTTCCAGAAGGGGATGTCCAGCATGGCGGTGCTTGCGGCCTTCAGCTGTTGGCGGCGGCGGGCTGGGTGCGGTTCACCAGCCCGGTCACGGTCGAGCGGATGACGCGGACCTTGACGCCCGGCGCGATCTCGACCTCGAGCTCGGTGTCGCGCACGGCGGTGACCTTGCCGACCAGACCGCCCTGGGTCACGACTTCGTCACCCTTCTTCAGCGCCTCGACCATGGCGCGATGTTCCTTCATGCGCTTCTGCTGCGGGCGGATCATCAGGAAATACATGATGACGAAGATCAGGATCAGCGGCGCGAAAGAGGCGATGCTGGCACCGGCAGAAGGGGCGCCGGCGGCTTGGGCGAATGCGGGGGTCACGAACATCGAGTCTTTCCTGTCCTGAGTTCTCCGGGCGCTCCCCCGGCGGAATTGGCGCGCACCCTATCCGCGGCCCGTCGGGATGGCAAGAAAGCGGGACATGACAAAGCCGCCATTCGTCGCGCGAAAGGGGCTTTGCCCCCGCGCGTTCCGCGCTCCCCCAGGATATTTGGACAAGAAAGAAATCGCGCAGTCCATCCGGCTTCTTTCTTGTGGAAATATCCCGGGGGTGAGGAGCGCAGCGACGAGGGGGCAGAGCCCCCTTTGCGTGGACATGGGGGCGCCCCTGTGGCAGGGCTGGCAGGCATGTCCTGCGAGAGGTGGCGACAATGGCTGACGACAAGGCGCCGGTGATCCATCCGGCCTTGGTGCAAGAGGCGGACGACAGGACCGGCATCGACCGGCTGCTGGCGATCATGGCGGCGCTGCGCGACCCACAGACCGGCTGCCCTTGGGATATCGAACAGGATTTCGCCTCGATCGCGCCCTATACGATCGAGGAGGCGCATGAGGTCGCCGACGCCATCGCCCGCGAGGCCTGGGACGAATTGCCGGGCGAGCTGGGCGATCTGCTCTTGCAGGTGGTGTTTCACGCCCGCATGGCCGAGGAAGCGGGGCTGTTCGCATTTGCCGATGTGGTCGACAAGGTCACCGCCAAGATGATCGACCGCCATCCGCATATCTTCGGCGACGAATCCCGCGACAAATCCGCCGAGCAGCAGGTCCGCGACTGGGAGGCGATCAAGGCCAGGGAGCGCGCCGCCAAGGCGGAAAAGGGCGTGTTGGACGGGGTGGCGCTGGGGCTGCCCGGCCTGACCCGTGCCGTGAAGCTGCAAAACCGCGCCGCCCGCGTGGGCTTCGACTGGCCCGGTCCCGAGGATGTGCTCGTGAAGCTCGTCGAGGAGACCCGCGAACTGGTCGAGGCCCGCGATAGCGCCGATCACGCGCATTTGACCGAGGAGTTCGGCGACCTGATGTTCGTGATGGCGAATCTGGCCCGGCACCTGAAGATCGACCCCGAGGAGGCGCTGCGCGGCGCCAATGCCAAGTTCACCCGCCGCTTCCAGTCCATCGAGGCCGCGCTGGCCGCCGAGGGCCGCCGCCCCGAGGACAGCGACCTGGCCGAGATGGACGCGCTGTGGGATCGGGCGAAAGCCGCCGAGCGGGCCTAGGCCGCCGGCGCGGCGACTTCGGCCAGGGCGGCGTCATAGACCGCCAGCGCCTCGGCTGGGGTGCGGGCACGCGAGGCGCCCTCGGAGAGTTGCCGGCGCCAGCCGCGCGCGCCGGGCCGGCCGTGGAACAGGCCCAGCATGTGCCGCGTGACCTGGTGCAGCCGCCCGCCCGCGGCCAGATGCGCCTCGACCAGTTCGCGCAGCGCGGCGGCCGCGTCCAGCGGGTCGGCGAAGGGCGGCGTCTCGTCCCACAGCAGGTCGGCCTGCCCCAGCATGTCCCAGGGCTGGTGATAGGCGGCGCGGCCGACCATGACCCCGTCCATGACCCGAAGCTGCTCGCGCACCGTGTCGAGGCTGGCGATGCCGCCGTTGATCGACAGGTGCAGCCCGGGAAACGCCTGCTTCATGCGCTGCACCAGCGCATAGTCCAGCGGCGGGATCTCGCGGTTCTCGCGCGGGGACAGGCCCTGCAGCCAGGCCTTGCGGGCATGGATGGCCAGCCGGCGCACGCCCGCCTCGCGCATGCGGGCGATGAAGGCCGGCAGCACCTCCTCGGGGATCTGGTCGTCGACGCCGATGCGGCATTTCACCGTCACCTCGACCGGGCTCGCGGCGATCATCGCCGCGACGCATTCCGCGACCAGTTCGGGCCGGGTCATCAGCACGGCGCCGAAACAGCCCGATTGCACGCGGTCGCTGGGGCAGCCGACGTTCAGGTTGATCTCGTCATAGCCCCAATCGGCGCCGATGCGCGCGGCCTCGGCCAGCTGGCCCGGGTCCGAGCCGCCTAGCTGCAGCGCCAGCGGATGCTCGACCGCGTCGAAATCCAGCAGTTTCGCCCGGTCGCCGAAGACCAGCGCCGGGGCGGTCACCATCTCGGTGTAAAGCAACGCGCGGCGCGACAGCAGCCGGTGGACGCGCCGGCACAGGCTATCGGTCCAATCCATCATCGGCGCCACGGAAAGCCGGGCCGCCTCCACGATGCCATGTTTCTGGACCGGGACCATGATATCTGCGCTGCTTTCGGGGGTGATTTCGGTGGTACCGCCTCCCCGGCTCGAACGGGGGACCTCTAGATCCACAATCTAGCGCTCTAACCAGCTGAGCTAAGGCGGCACAGGCGCGTATCTATCGCCAGCGCCCCGGCTGCGCAAGCCCGACTTGCCGGTTTTTGACAGGCGCGTTAAGGAAAAATTCCGCACCCAAGCGCCAGCCGGCAGGAGAGCAGCATGAGCATCAACAGCGAAAGCGAAATCGCGGCGAATCTTCAGATCGGCCCCACCGATCGCGGCATGGTCCGTATCTATGTCGAGGCCGAGGGCGTGGACCTGCCGCTGGATTTCGACCCCGAGGAAGCCGAGGAAATCGCCGAGGAACTGCTGGCCGCCGCCGAGGCCGCGCGCAGCATGGGCCAGCCCTCGCCGGGCGCCGGCAAGGGCGAGAAGCCTAGAAAGCCGCGCCGCTGACCCCCATCGGGTCGGTCAGCGACAAGAGCCGGCCGGCCGAGACCCGGGCGATGTCGCGCAAGAGCCGCGAGCGCCGCGCCGCCGCCAGCCGCGATTCGGGCGCCATGCGCAAAAGCTCCGCGCCCCAGCTGTCGGCGCGGATCAGCCCCGAGCCCTGCGGCAGCAATTCGTCGGGAAAATCGGTATCCACCGCCCAGAAGAAGCGGTCGCAGAACTCCAGATAGCCCTGCCACTTGCGGTCGCCGGTGAAATCGGCCCGGCAGCTCTTGCATTCGACCACCCAGATCTCGCCCTTGGGCGAGATCGAGATCACGTCGACCCGCAACCCGCCCACGGGCACGAATTCGCAAAGCGCGGCGTGGCCCAGCCCGGTCAGCATCCGCGCGACGCCGCGCTGCAGGCGCTGGCCGGGCTTGGCGGGCAGGATCTCGGTTTGGGCGTCGCTGGACTGCTGTGACATGGCCGAACCATGAACGAAACGGCAACATCTTGCAAGCCCGGCCCCGCCGGCCCTTGCGATGCGGGGCGCGGGCGCCTATTTTCGGCGCAGGCGGGTTTCTGCTCTTCTCGTGTGTGGCCTCTTTTTCCACTGGCCTATAATTTCACCGAGGGGGCTGGCTCTGTCGGGGCCCTGGTCCCGTTATCCGGCTCCCACCTGGACATCCAGGCTTTCGGGGAAACTAGCGCTGCCACGGTTGCTGCGGTTCCCGCCGCCCTTTCCCCCCTCCGGAAACGAAAAGGGACGGCCCGAAGGCCGCCCCCGTTGTCACGAGAGAGAGGGAAAGACTTAGAAGCCGTAGACCAGCGACACGCCCAGCGTGTTGTCGGTGCGGATGTTGCGGTCCGAGACGTATTCGGTCTTGTAGGACACGCGAGTCGCGAAGGCTTCGGTCATCTTGAAGTTCAGACCCAGTTCGTTCGTGATCGTGTCGTTCGCGTCCGAGGTCAGATAGTCGGTGTCGTTGGTCACGAAGAAGTTGTCGTTGATGCGGTGGTAGAACCGCGACGACAGCAGGTAACCGACATCGGTATCCGAGTCGTAGTCGATGGTGCCGTCCAGCGGATCCAGCGGATCTTCGGTCGCGACCACGGCCTTGGTGTAGCGCACGCCGACGGCGGCCTGCACGCGCCAGGCGGTGGTGTCGGTGTTGATCACGCGGTAGCCCGGGCCGACGCCGAAATAGGCGTCACGCTTCAGCCGGCCGTCAAGCGAGTCGAAGGTTTCGCCGTCGGACAGGCTGATCGGGTCGCCGGCCAGCGCGTCGGTAGCCAGGCGGCCCAGGGCGAAGCCGTAGAAGCGATCATTGAAGTTGTACATGCCTTCATAGATCACATAGGTCTTTTCGGTGTCCTTGTTGCCGGCGTTGTTGTCGCCGTATTCAAGCAGGATACCGACCGACTGCGAGAACTGGCCCTGGTTGTGCGACAGGCGGCCCGACAGGTTGAAGTCCTGGTTTTCGCTGTTGCCGGTCGAGCCGGTGTAGCTGAGCGCGACCGAGCCGAAGGTGCCCTGGCGCTGGTCGGGATTGCCGAAGCGATAGGCGTCTTCCGAACGGGCGAAATCGTCGCGGACGTCGCGTTCGACATCGCGCATGTCTTCGTTGACTTGGGTGATGCCGACGGCATTGGCCCCGGCCGAGGTTTCCGACTGCGCAAAGGCAGGAGCCGCGAAGGAGGCAGCCAGGGCGGTGGCGCCGGCGAGGTAGGCAAGGGTTTTCATCGTGATCAGTCCTTTTCCCGAACCGTGTTCCGTGTCCGTGGCCCCGGCCTTCCGGCACCACGAGCATCTCTGCTGCATCAGAGGTAGAACCAGCCGCCCGGTGGATAAAGAGGGGGCGGAAACGTGAACCGATCTCCCAAAAACGTGAAAATTGCAGGGAACCCGAGCATCGGCGGAAATTGGACCAGTTGAAATCGTGATGAAACCAAATCGCCGTTTGGTTGTAGCGAACTTTATCCACAAGTTTCAGAAGGTAGGAGGACACCGTCGCGCTCACGAAAGGTTAACGGGCGGTAACATCCCTGCCGGCGAGGCCGATTGCACAAAAAAAAGGCAGCGGATTTTCGCTGCCTTGCTGCGGGAATTGTTGCGCCAGGTCCACAGTCCTGGCGCAAAAATGTCATCCTGGCGTGAGGGCGCCTAGCGTTTACTGGGCGCGCTGGACGGGACCAGCGCCGGGATGTGGCGGCGCAGGGGCCGCCGCAAGCCGCCGCGCGGGCCGTCGCCGCCGGCCATCAGCATGATGCGGATGCCGAACTGCACGCCGGAAAACAGGACGGTGTGGAAGACGACCAGCATCAGCACGGCGATCCAGCCGCCGCGCGTGGCGAAGACCAGGTGGCGCAGCGATGCCACGTCCAGCGCCAGAAGCAGCCCGGTAAAGGCGAGCGCCAGCACGAAGCCGATGGCGATGCTGAGGATATAAAGCCGGACCAGCCTGGGCATGCCATTCTCCGTGCGGGGTGGGACGGCCCATCCTAGCGCCAAGGCCGGCGTTTCCGAAGCCGAAAATGCGTGGCGCGTCACAATGTCCGCGGCGGGCGCCCTCAGAAGGCGTCCGGGCGCGCCTCGCGGGCCATGTGGTCGAGCACGGCATTGACGAATTTCGACTCGCGCCCCTCGGCGAAGAAGGCCTGGGCCAGGCGGACGTATTCGGTGATGACTACCTTGGGCGGCGTCTTCGGCGTCACCAGCTCGGCCCCGGCGGCGCGAAAGACCGAGCGCAGCACCGGGTCGATGCGGTCGATCGGCCATTTCGCCACCAGCGCCCGGTCGGTCATCTGGTCGATCTTCGCCTGCCAGGCGACGGCATCGTCGACGATGCGGGCAAACAGCGCGTCATCGGCTTCGGCCGAGACGATATCGTCGTCCTCGCCCTCGCGGCCGATGCGCCAGTTCAGGAATTCGCGCTGGACGCGGTCGGCGGAGGTGCCGGCGGCCTCCATCTGGAACAGCGCCTGCACGGCATAAAGCCGGGCGGCGGCGGCACGCGCCTGGCGGGCGGCGCGGTCGGCATTGCGGTCGGCGGGGCTTTTCTTGTCGGTCATGGTCAGGCGCCCCTCGGTCCGTCGATCTCGCCGGCCAGGCGGATCACGTCGCGGGCGCCACCGGGAGCGTCGCCGCGCGGCGATTGCCGGTCCCAGCCGCGTTTCAGCGCGATCAGGTGCAGCGCCGCCGCAGCCGCGCCACCGCCCTTGTTCTGGGTCGCCGGGTCGGCGCGGACCGCGGCCTGTTCGTAATTCTCGACCGTCAGGATGCCGTTGCCGATGCAATGGCCCTGCAGCCCCAACAGGGTGATGCCGCGCGAGCTGTCGTTGCAGACCGTGTCGTAATGCGTCGTCTCGCCCCGGATCACGCAGCCCAGCGCGACATAGCCGTCATAGAGCCCGCGCGCCGCGGCCAGGCCGATGGCGGTCGGCACCTCCAGCGCGCCCGGCACCTCGACCAGGTCCACCGTGGCGCCAGCATCGGCCGCGACCTGCCGCGCTCCCGCGATCAGCGCCTCGGCGATCTGCCGGTAATAGGGCGCGACCACGATCAGCAGCCGGGCGCCGTCCAGGCGGGGCAGCGGCAATTGGTAATGTTCGATGCTGGCGGCCATTGCGTCACTCTTTCGGAATCGAGCGCGTGGAATGGATCGAAAGACCGTAGGCGTCAAGCCCGACGACCTTGACCGGGGCCGAATTCGTCAAGAGCACCAGTTCCGACAGCCCCAGCGCCGACAGGATCTGCGCGCCGAGCCCGTATTGGCGCAGGACGTGCGTGCTGACCTCGTCCTGGCGCGGCAGGCGCGGCTCGAGGTCGCGGAACAGCACCACGACGCCCCTGCCCTCACCGGCGATGGCCGACATGGCGGCGCCCAGCGTGCCCGCCTCGGCCCGGCCGATGCCCAGCACGTCGTGCAGCGGGTCCAGCACATGCATGCGCACCAGCACCGGGCCGGGCGCGGTCAGGTCGCCCTTGGTCAGCACGATATGCTCGGCGCCCGAGGTCTCGTCGGCAAAGATGCGCATCATCCAGTCGCCGCCATGGACCGAGCTTACCGCGCGCTGGCCGCGCTCCGCGATCAGGTTGTCGTGGCGGCGGCGATAGGCGATCAGGTCGCTGATCGTGCCGATCTTCAGCCCGTGCTTCTGCGCGAAGGCCACCAGGTCCGGCAGCCGGGCCATGGTGCCGTCCTCGTTCATGATCTCGCAGATCACCCCTGCCGGGTTCAGCCCGGCCAGGCGCGAGATGTCGACCGCGGCCTCGGTATGGCCGGCGCGGACCAGCACGCCGCCTTCACGGGCGCGCAGCGGGAAGATATGGCCC
The DNA here is from genome assembly GCF_004407025.1 of Paracoccus sp. DMF. Taxonomy (NCBI): domain Bacteria; kingdom Pseudomonadati; phylum Pseudomonadota; class Alphaproteobacteria; order Rhodobacterales; family Paracoccaceae; genus Paracoccus; species Paracoccus sp. DMF. The sequence continues at coordinate 9,853 of NZ_SOKV02000021.1, read as the reverse complement.
GGCGTGGCGATATCGGCCGCGCCCTTGGTCGGGTCGATGGCGACCGCGATGGTATGGGCGCGGTCATGGGCCGAGATGCCGGTGGTCACGCCCTCGCGCGCCTCGATCGACATGGTGAAGGCGGTCTCGTGCCGGCTGGAGTTCTTCGAACTCATCAGCGGCAGCCCCAGCGCATCGATGCGCGCGCCGGGCATGGACAGGCAGATCAGCCCGCGGCCGTGGGTGGCCATGAAATTGACCGCGTCGGGCGTCGCCATCTGCGCCGGGATCACCAGGTCGCCCTCGTTCTCGCGGTCCTCGTGGTCGACCAGGATGAACATGCGGCCGTTGCGGGCCTCGTTGATGATCTCCTCGGTCGGCGAGATCGCCACCGACCAGTCCCGCTCGACCGCACCGGGCTTTTCATACTGCATCCGCAACTCCTGCAAAGAACCGCCGCCCGGCAAGGAAACCCGCCAGCCCGCCGGCCGCCATCATTTCGCGCTCATGCTCGGTCTCGCCGATCATCAGCACCGCATCCCCGGGCAGGCCCTGCGCCCGCAGCCAGGCCTTCATCCTGTCGCGCATCGCCGACCAGCTGGCGCCGAAATGCGGCAGGTCCTGCACCGAATGCGCCCCGATCTGCACCCGCAGCGCCTCGGGCGCAAGGCCCGGGCCGCAGCCCAGGTGCGGCACGGCGCCGCTGGCCGCGATGCGGGCGCATTCGCGCGCGCCGACCGGCTGGCCGGGGCGAAACACCCCCAACGCATTGCTGGAATAGAGAAAGGCCACCAGGTCGCGCCCGGTCGTCGCCCGCACCCCGGCATAGGTCTTGTAATCGAGGCCCAGGTCGCGCGCACGCCGCACCCGCATGCGCACCACCTCGACCGGCAGGCGCTCGCCCAGAAGCTCGCGCCGGGCCACGCGCCAGCAATGGGCGCGAAAGCCGCTGGCCTGGCCCGGCCCGCGGTTATGGCCGATGCCGGCCATCAGCCCGCCTCGGCCAGCCGCGCGACATAGCGCGCCAGCGTGTCGATCTCGAGGTTCACCGCATCACCGACCTGCGCCCGGCCCCAGGTGGTGACGGCTTGGGTATGCGGGATCAGGTTGACGCCGAAGGCGGTGCCCTCGACCTCGTTCACCGTCAGCGAGGTGCCGTTCAGCGCCACCGAGCCCTTGGGGGCGATGAAGCGCGCCAGCGCATCGGGCGCGCGGAACCGGATGCGGGTGCTGTCGCCCTCGTCATGCATTTCCTCGATGACCGCGACCCCATCGACATGGCCCGAGACGATGTGCCCGCCCAGCTCGTCGCCGACCCGCAGCGCGCGTTCCAGGTTCAGCCGCTTGCCGGCTTCCCAGCCGTTGGCGCCGATATTGGTCCTGGACAGCGTCTCGGCCGAGATGTCGACGTCGAACCAGTCGGGGCCCTTTTCGACCACGGTCAGGCAGACGCCGTCGCAGGCGATCGAGGCGCCCAGATCGACGCCCTCCATGGCGTAATGGCAGGCGATCCGCGCCCGCATGTCGCCGCGCATCTCGACGCGCGAAACTTCGCCGATATCGGTGATGATGCCGGTAAACATCGGCGCCTCCTTGTTTTCCGCTGCCCGAGAACTAGAGCCTTGGCGCGCGATCTTCAAGCAAAGCCGCAACAGCGGTTAACCGGCGTTAAGCGAGAATCGGGAAAGCCCGTGACAAGCGCGGGTTTTTGGTGCAATCGGGGCATGCAGGTCCCGGTGGCGCGTCCGCCTGAAACAACCAGTTCAACCCCGTTTCGTTCGCAACCCCTAGCCTGACCGGCTGGAGACCATGACCGCAAGCCGCACCGTGCGCGACCCCGCGCCGCAACCCCGCCCGCAGGGCAGCAAACCCTCGGAAACCTCCGGGCGGTTGCTGTCGGCGGTGCCCTCGACCGCCGCCCTGCCCGCCGCAAGGCGGGTGTTCCTGATGCTGCAAGGCCCGCATGGCCCGTTCTTCGACCGCGTCGGCGCGCTCTTGCGCGACACCGGCGCCCATGTCTGGCGCGTCAGCTTCAACGCCGGCGACGAATTCTTCTGGTCGGACCCCGCGCATCTGATCCGCCACCACGGCGCGCCCGAGGAATGGGCCGACCACCTGGACCGGATCATCGCCGAAAAGGGCGTGACCGACATCGTGCTCTATGGCGACGTGCGGCCGATCCATGCCGCCGCGCGCGCCGCGGCGCAGCGCCACGACCTGGTGATGCATGTCTTCGAAGAGGGCTATCTGCGCCCGTTCTGGATCACCTATGAACGCGGCGGCTCGAACGGCCATTCCGCGCTGATGCGCATCCCCCTGCGCGAGATGCGCAATGCGCTGCGCAACCGCATCGGGGAAATGAACCGCCCGCCCGCGCATTGGGGCGACATGCGCCAGCACAAGTTCTATGGCGCGCTTTACCATTTCTTCGTGCTGGCGGCGAACCAGCGCTATCCCGGCTATCGCACGCATCGCCAGATCGGCGTTTTCCAGGAATTCCGGCTGAACCTGCGCCGCTTCCTGCTGACGCCCGTCGACGCGCTGGCGCGGATGCGCGAGGCCGGGGCCGTGCGGCGTGGCGGCTTTCCCTATGTGCTGGTGCTGATGCAGCTCGAACACGATTCGAACTTTGTCGCCCATTCGCCCTATGCCCGCATGGCGGAATTCACCGACGAGCTTCTGACCGAATTCGCCCGCTCGGCGCCGCGCCACCACCATATCGTGTTCAAGGCCCACCCGCTCGAGGATGGCCGCGGCGGCATCCGCCAGGCCATCCAGGACCGCGCGCTGGCGCTGGGGATCGCCGAACGGGTGCATTTCGTGCGCGGCGGCAAGCTGGCGCGGCTTTTGAACCAAGCGCGTTCGGCGGTGACGGTGAATTCGACCGCGGCGCAGCAGGCGCTGTGGCGCGGCCTGCCGGTCAAGGCGATGGGCCGCGCGGTCTTCGACAAGCCCGGCCTCGTCTCGGACCAGAGCCTCGGGGAATTCCTGCACGATCCGCGCCCGCCCAAGGCCGTGGCCTATCGCCGCTACCGCGACTTCCTGCTGGAAAGCAGCCAGGTGCCGGGGGGCTATTACGCCGCCCGCTCGCGCGCCCATGCGCTGCGCATCGTGGTCGACATGATGCTGGCACCCGAGGATCCCTATCAGGCGCTTTTCGCCGGACGTGGCAAATATCGGCAACAGATGGGCGACAAGGACGAGTGAAGCGCCCAAAGACATGGAAAACCCGGACCCGCTAGGCTAACGTGCCGCAAAAGACCGTGGCGATCCGGGAATCGCGCGAGTGGACAGGAGTGACAGTTTGATCGAAGTCAGTTTTTCAGCCCATGGTGGTGGTTCGGCCGCGCTTCGGTCCGGCATGTTCGCTTCGCGCCTGGCGCGGATGGCGGTTCTGGGCGCGGTTCTGCTGGTTTCCGCCTGCGGCCTGCCGCGTTCGGGTCCGACCAAGAACGAGATCATCTCGGGCTCGGTGGAAAAGGGCGGCAGCACCCATATCGTGAATGTGGACGACCGGGTGAACCGCGCCGCGAACTATTCGCCCGCCTATGGCTTCTCGTCGGATTTCCGCGCCGCCGGCCAGGTCGGCGCCGACGAGGTGCGCCCGGGCGACGTGCTGGGCCTGCAGATCTGGGAAAACGTCGATGACGGTCTGCTGGCCTCGATGGGGCAAAGCTCGACCGCGCTGACCGAACTGCAGGTGGACAGCCAGGGCTATATCTTCGTGCCCTATGCCGGCCGCATCCGCGCTGCCGGCAACAGCCCCGACGAGCTGCGCCGCATCATCACGCAGAAGCTGGAAAGCCAGACCCCCGACCCGCAGGTCATGGTGACGCGCGTCGCCGGCGACGGCGCCACCGTCTCGGTCATGGGTAAGGTGAACGCGCAGGGCGTCTTCCCGATCGAGCGTCCGACCCGGACGCTGTCCTCGATGCTGTCCAAGGCCGGCGGCGTGTCGATCGAGCCCGAGATCGCGGTGGTGACCGTGAAACGCGGCAATTCCAGCGGCAAGGTCTGGCTGCGCGACCTCTACTCCAACGCCCGCAACGACATCGCGCTGCGCCCCGGCGACGTGATCCTGGTCGAAGAGGACGAGCGCAGCTTCACCGCGCTTGGTGCGCTTGGCGGCCAGACCAAGGTGCCGCTGGGCAATGAGCAGATCAATGCCATCGAGGCGGTGGCCATGGTCGGCGGCCTCAGCACCACCCTGGCCGATCCCAAGGGCGTGTTCATCCTGCGCGACGAGCCGCAGGCGGTCGCCCGCGCCGTGCTGGGCCGCAACGACATCTATGGCAACCAGCGCGTCGCCTATGTGCTGGACCTGACCAAGCCGGACGGCATGTTCCTGGCCCGCGACTTCATCATCCGCGACAGCGACACCGTCTATGTGACCGAAGCGCCCTTCGTGCAGTGGCAGAAGACGCTGAACTCGATCCTGACGCCGGTCGGCCAGGTCGGGTCCGTGGACAGCTCGTTCCGGTAGGCGGATGGATCCTGACGACAAGGCCGCCGGGGAGACCCGGCGGCTTTTCATATTCAACGGCGGTTTCCTGACCCGGCCGCGCCTGCGCCGCATCCTGACGCTGGCCGGCTGGGTGCCGCGGCTGGGCCTGCCCGGCCCCGGCGATGCGGTGGGTATCTGGGGCAACAGCCCGACCGCCTGGCGCGGCCGCAGCGTCGCCGCCCGGCGCGGCGCCCGGCTGGTGCATGTCGAGGACGCCTTCCTGCGCTCGGTCCTGCCCGGGCGGGCGCGCGGGCCGGTCGCCCGGCGCGGTCCCATCGGCCTGCTGATCGACCCGGTCGGGCTGCATTTCGACCCCAGCGCACCCTCGCTCATCGAGACGCTGGTGCAGGCTCCGGGCACCGCCGCGCTGCACGATGCCGCCGGCACCGCCATCGCCCGGCTGATCGCGGCCGATCTCTCGAAATACAATGCGCACCTGCCGGAACTGGCGCCGCCCGCGCCGGGCTATGTGCTGGTGATCGACCAGACCCGCGGCGACGCCTCGCTGCTGGGGGCGGGCCGGGCCGATTTCCTGGCCATGCTGGCCGCGGCGCGGGATGAAAACCCCGGCCTGCCGCTGGTGATCCGCGCCCATCCCGAGACCAGCGCCGGTCTGCGCCCCGGCCATTTCAGCGCCGCCGACCTGCGCCCGGGCGAGGTGATCTGCGACGCAGCCCTGTCGCCCTGGCGCCTGGTGCAGGGCGCGGCGCGGGTCTATGTCTGGTCCTCGCAGCTTGGTTATGAGGCGATGCTGGCCGGCCAGCGGCCGCGCATCTTCGGCCGGCCCTTCTATGCCGGCTGGGACCTGTCGGACGACCAGCACCGCTTTGCGCGCCGCAGCCCGGCGCCGATCCAGGGGCTGTTCGCGGCCAGCCACCTGCGGGCGCCGGTCTGGTATGATCCCTGCCTGGACCGGCTGACCGATTTCGACGGTGCGCTGCGCCAGATCGAGGCCGAGGCCCGCGCCTGGCGCCAGGACCGCAACGGCCACCTGGCGCTTGGCATCCGGCTGTGGAAACGGCCTTTCGTCGCGCGCTTCTTCGGCAGCGGCAAGGGCGTGCGCTTCACCGCGACGCCCGGTCCGCGGGTGACGATGGCCTGGGCCAACCGTGCCGCCGCCGTGCCCACCGCCCTGCGGATCGAGGACGGTTTCATTCGCTCGCGCGGCCTTGGCGCGGCGCTGGTGCCGCCGCTGTCGCTGGTCGCGGACGACCTCGGCATCTACTACGACCCGACCGGCGAAAGCCGGTTCGAGCGGCTGATGGCCGAGCCGCTGCCGCCGGGCGGGCGCGAGCGCGCCTTGGCCTTGGCCGACCAGTTGCGGCGCGCGGGCGTGACGAAATACAACCTCTCGGGCGCTTTGCCGCTGCTGCCGGCGGGGCGGCGCATCCTGGTCCCCGGCCAGGTCGAGGACGACGCCTCGATCCGCCTTGGCGCCGGGGCCGAGCGCACGAACCTCGCGCTGCTGGCGCGGGTGCGCGCCGAAAATCCCGATGCGGTGCTGATCTACAAGCCGCATCCCGATGTCGAGGCCGGGCTTCGTCCTGGCCTGATCCCCGAGGCCGAGATGCGCCGGCTGGCCGATGTCGTGGCCCATAACGCCGGGGCCGATGCGCTGATGGCCGCGGTCGACGAGGTCTGGACCATGACCTCGACCCTGGGCTTCGAGGCGTTGCTGCGCGGCCTCACCGTCACCACGCTGGGCGCGCCCTTCTATGCCGGCTGGGGGCTGACACGCGATCTGGGCCCGGTGCCGGCGCGGCGCCAGGCGCGGGTCGACCTGGCCGGGCTGATCCACGCCGCGCTGATCGCCTATCCGCGCTATTTCGATCCGCCGAGCCGCCTGCCCTGCCCGCCCGAAACCGCCGTGGCGCGCCTGACCGACCCCGGTTTCGCCGGCCAGGCGGGGCCTTCGATCCGGCTCCTGGCCAAGGCCCAAGGCGCGCTCAGCACCCACGCCTGGCTGTGGCGGCGCTAGCCGTTATAGAGATCGCTGATGGGAACCATTGCTGTGATGCTAGCGGCGGAGGTGCGGATGCTTGCTCCTACGGCTTCTGCATGCGGCCTCATCCGCGACGGTAAGCTGGGCGGCGTCTGGCAGGGTGAACAGGTCGGAAGCCGGATGCTCATGCGCCAGGCCATGACTTCGAGAGGTCAGAACCGGCTCGTGCGGATAAGCGCGGCCGAAGAATGGCGGCACCTGACCGGGCCAATGCGCTAGGACCGAGCCTCGCCCGACCCAGCAGCTTGCAAGCATCTTCCTCGGCAAGGCCCGCCCGCAGGAAATTCGAGCAATTTCAAGCGTCTTGCAGATGCCCCGTGATCGCGTGATCAGCGAAGCATTCGCTCGCCGGCAGGTCGCGTCATGCCGCCCCGAGACCGGCGGTCGCAAGCTGCTTCCATCGAGCGAAAGAGCCTGATCCTCCGTCCGTAACAATTCTCTGGACTGCCGAAATCAGATCAGGAAGCTCTGTTACGAGCGCCGATCCCCGCCATCATCCCCGGCGCGCAGCCAGCGATGCAGGATGTCACCGCCCAGCCGGCGCGTCTCGACCAGGCGAAAGCGCGGCGCTTCGGCCAGCCGCTGCAGCCCCAGCGCCGCGACGCCGGCGCGACCATCGCCGCCCAGCACCAGGCCGGCGGTATAGCCGATCAGTTGATCGACCAGCCCGGCACGCAAGAGGCTCGCGGCCAGCACGCCGCCGCCCTCGCAGAACACCCGGGTCAGCCCGCGCGCGCCGAGTTCGGCCATGAAACCCGCCGGTTCGCCCGAGACCTGCCACAGCGGCCCATGGTCCGGCCCCTCGGCCGGCAAATCCGGCAACGCCCGGCCCGAGACCACGATGCGCACCGGCTGCCGGACCGGGCCGAAGCCGCGCACGTTCAGGCCCGGCCGGTCGGCACGCGCCGTCTCGCCGCCGACCATCACCGCGTCATAGCTCAGCCGCAGGGCATGGACGTGGCGGCGCGCCTGCGCGCCGGTGATCCACTGGCTTTCACCCGAGGCGGTGGCGATGCGGCCGTCGAAACTGCCGGCCAGTTTCAGCGTCAGCATCGGCCGGCCGGCGGTGATGCGGGTCAGGAAACCGCGCTGCGCTTCGCGCGCCTCGGCGGCGCAGACGCCTTCCGTCACCGCGATGCCGGCGGCGCGCAGGATGGCATGGCCGCGCCCCGCCACGCGCGGGTCGGGATCGGTCAGGGCGCTGACCACGCGGGCAACGCCGGCGCGAACCAGCGCCTCGGCGCAGGGCGGGGTCTTGCCATGATGGGCGCAGGGCTCCAGCGTGACATAGGCGGTGGCGCCGCACGCGGCCGCGCCGGCCTGGGCCAGCGCCATGACCTCGGCATGCGGCCGGCCGCCGGGCTGGGTCCAGCCGCGCCCGACCACCCGGCCGTCCCGCACCAGCACGCAGCCCACGGCCGGATTGGGCCAGGTATTGCCCAGACCGCGCCGGCCCAGCGCCAGCGCGTGCCGCATGGGACGGGCGTCGTTCACGCTTCGGCGCCGCCGGGGCGCAACTCGCTGACGAACTTGTCGAAATCGTCGGCGGCCTGGAAGTTCTTGTAGACGCTAGCAAAGCGCACATAGGCCACGGTGTCGATCCGGGCCAGCGTCTCCATCACGATCTCGCCGATGACCTTCGAGGGAATGTCGGTGTCGCCGAGGCTTTCGAGCCGGCGCACGATGCCCGAGATCATCTGGTCGATGCGCTCGGGGTCGATCGGGCGCTTCTGCATGGCGATGCGGATCGAGCGCTCCAGCTTGGCGCGGTCGAAATCCTCGCGCCGGCCGCTGGACTTGACCACGACCAGGTCGCGCAGCTGCACGCGCTCGTAGGTGGTGAAGCGCCCGCCACAGGCCGGGCAGAACCGCCGCCGCCGGATCGCCACGTTATCCTCGGCCGGACGCGAATCCTTGACCTGGGTATCCACATTCCCGCAGAACGGACAGCGCATCCCTTGTTTCCTTGAAGCCCAAAACCCCCGTCACTATAGGCGCCCCCGAACCGCTTGGGTAGTGCGATGATGCAGCCACAAGATCGGGGGCGGCGGCGCGGGCCCGGCACTGCCACTCGCGTCTCGACAGGCCGCGGCGGGCGGTGCAACATGCGCCGCAATCGGCCGAGAGACCGGCCGAGCCAAGCGGAGGAAACCATGAAGAGCAAGAACCAGTTCGACCGGCGCGGCTTTCTGACCCGGGCCACGGTCGGCGGCGCGGCGGCGGCGGCCGGGACCGCGCTTGCCGCCCCTGCCATCGCCCAGGAGATGCCCGAGATCAAATGGCGGCTGACCTCGTCCTTTCCGAAGTCGCTCGACACGATCTATGGCGCCGCCGACGAGCTGTCGCGCCGGCTGAAAGAGGCGACGGGGGGCAAGTTCGTCATCCAGCCCTTTGCCGCCGGCGAGCTGGTTCCGGCCTTGCAGGCTGCCGATGCGGTCAGCGAGGGTTCCGTCGAGGTCTGCCACACGGTCGGCTATTATTATTTCGGCAAGGATCCGACTTGGGCGCTGGGATCGGCGGTGCCGTTCTCGCTGTCCGCGCGGGGCATGAACGCCTGGGCCTATCATGGCGGCGGCACCGACCTTTACAACGAATTCCTGGCCGACAAGAACATCCACGCCCTGCCCGGCGGCAATACCGGCGTGCAGATGGGCGGCTGGTTCCGCAAGGAAATCAAGACCGTGGACGACCTGAAGGGGCTCAAGTTCCGGGTCGGCGGCTTTGCCGGCAGCATTCTCGAGCGGCTGGGCGTGGTGCCGCAGCAGCTGGCCGGCGGCGACATCTATCCGGCGCTGGAAAAGGGCACGCTGGATGCGACCGAATTCGTCGGACCCTATGACGACCAGAAGCTGGGCTTCGTCAAGGTCGCGCCCTATTACTATTATCCCGGCTGGTGGGAAGGCGGTCCGACCGTCCATTTCATGTTCAACAAGACGGCCTGGGAGAGCCTGCCCGAGAACTACAAGTCGCTGGTGACGTCGATCTGCCAGGGCGTCGATGCCGACATGCTGCAGAAATACGACTACAAGAATCCCACCGCGATCAAGCAGTTGGTGGCCGAGGGCGCGCAGTTGCGGCCCTTCTCGCCCGAGATCCTGGAAGCCTGTTTCGAGGCCGCGAACGCGGTCTATACCGAGCTGGACGGCTCGAATCCGGGGTTCAAGAAGATCTGGGATTCGATCAAGGCGTTCCGGCACGACTATTATACCTGGACGCAGATCGCCGAGTACAACTATGACACGTTCATGATGCGCCAGCGCAACGCGGACAAGATTTAAGCCTTGCAAGACAACGGGTAAGGCGGGGCCTTGGGGGCTCTGCCCCCCGCGCCTGGCGCGCCCCTCGATGGGGCGCGTCAGGCGCTCCCC
>NZ_SOKV02000214.1:0-502 GCF_004407025.1 Paracoccus sp. DMF | reverse complement strand
CCACAACCTGCTGTCGGCGATGATCGACAACCATATCTATTGGGGCAATGCGCTGCACATCGACCCGCGCCGCATCACCTGGCGCCGGGTCATGGACATGAACGACCGGGTGCTGCGGCAGATGGTCATCGCGCTTGGCGGCCCGGCGAACGGCTATCCGCGCGAGACCGGCTTCGACATCACCGTCGCCTCCGAGGTGATGGCGATCCTGTGCCTTTCGCGCGATCTCGAGGATCTGCAGGAACGGCTGGGCCGCATCGTCATCGGCTATACCATCGAGCGCCAGCCGATCACCGCCCGCGACATCGGCGCCGACGGCGCCATGACGGTGCTGTTGCGCGACGCGCTGCAACCGAACCTGGTGCAGACGCTGGAAAACAACCCGGCCTTCGTCCATGGCGGCCCCTTCGCCAATATCGCCCATGGCTGCAATTCGGTCATGGCCACCCGCACGGCGCTGGCGCTGTCGGATTACGTGGTGACCGAGGCCGGCTTCGGCGCC
>NZ_SOKV02000213.1:0-502 GCF_004407025.1 Paracoccus sp. DMF | reverse complement strand
GGCGCCGAAGCCGGCCTCGGTCACCACGTAATCGGCCAGTTTCAGCGCCGTGGTGGTGGCGATCACCGAATTGCAGCCATGGGCGATATTGGCGAAGGGCCCGCCATGGACGAAGACCGGGTTGTTTTCCAGCGTCTGCACCAGGTTGGGCTGCATCGCGTCCTTCAGCAGCACGGTCATCGCACCGTCCGCCTTGATGTCGCGGCAATAGACCGGCGTCCTGTCGCGCCGATAGGCGACGATCATGTCGCCCAGCCGCCGCCCCAGATCGTCAAGGTCGGTCGCCAGGCACAGGATCGCCATCACTTCGGAGGCGACGGTGATGTCGAAGCCGGTCTCGCGCGGGAAACCGTTGGTCACGCCGCCCAGCGAGCAGGTGATCTGCCGCAGCGCGCGGTCGTTCATGTCCAGCACGCGGCGCCAGACCACGCGGCGCAGGTCGATCTGCTGCTCGTTGCCCCAGTAGATGTGGTTGTCGATCATCGCCGACAGCAGGTTGTGG
>NZ_SOKV02000212.1:0-516 GCF_004407025.1 Paracoccus sp. DMF | reverse complement strand
CGCGCCACCTTCTTCGGCGAGCCATATGACGAGGAACTGAGCCTCGACCCGGCCCATGTGCGGCTCGACCGGCTGAACGCGGGTGCGCCCTTCCTGAAGGTGCACGAGCTCGACACGCTCGACGCGGTGATCGGCTCGGTCGTGCCGGGCTCGGCGCGGATCGAGAACGGCCGCGGCATCGCGCTGGTGCGGATCAGCGAACGCGCCGACGTCGAGCCGATCTGGCGCGACATCCAGGCCGGGCACATCCGCGCGGTCTCCATCGGCTACCAGGTCCACCGCTTCGAGGTCTCGAAGCCCGAGGCCGCCCGCGAACTCTGGCGGGCCGTCGACTGGACGCCCTTCGAGGTCTCCGCCGTCGCGGTCGGCGCCGACCCCGCCGCGGGCTTCCGCGCCCAGCACCCCTTTCACGACTGCGTCCTCCACCGCCGGGACGCCCCTTCAATCACGAAAGGACCGATCCCGATGACGGACAAGACCGAAACCCCGGCGAGCGACGCCGCAACCCCCGCCACC
>NZ_SOKV02000211.1:0-520 GCF_004407025.1 Paracoccus sp. DMF | reverse complement strand
CTCGGCCGTCGACCGGACGATCAGCCCGAGCGAAGCCGTGGCCGCGGCTGCGGCGGCCCCGAGGGCAAGCCCCGCCCGGCGCGCAAAGGCGGCCAGCCGGGTGTTGGCCAGTTCCATCTCGCGCGACAGGCGGCCGAGCCCACGGGCCCCGGCCTCACCGACACCTTCCAGTTCGGCGCGCACTCGACGTCCGCCCTCCGCCACGAGGCGGACGGAGACTTTCTTCTCAGCCATTCCGGCGTCCTTCCATCTGCTCGTTGAGTTTGCGCACCATCACCGCCTCGATCTCGGGCAGCAGTTCGGCGGTGATCAGGGGGTTGATGCCCAGCGCCTGCGCCAGTGAAAGCGCGGCACCCATGTCCCATCCGATGACCGCCCCCGGTGCGATGCGCAGCTGGCCGCCAAGGCGCTGGGTCAGATCCCAGACCTGCCAGCCCTCGACGGTTTGCGGCCGGTTCAGTCTTGCGGGGCAGTCGGGGCAGGGGCCTGCGCAGGCCGCGCAGTAGCCGTCGCCCCCGCC
>NZ_SOKV02000210.1:0-520 GCF_004407025.1 Paracoccus sp. DMF | reverse complement strand
AGGACGTGACCGAGCAGCAGAAAGAGCTGATGGGCGAAGCGAAGGCGCGCGGCTACGACACAGCCGTCATGCGCAAGATCATCGCCATGCGCAAGCGCGACAAGGATGACATCGCCGAAGAGGAAGCCATCCTCGAGATGTACAAAGCTGCGCTTGGGATGGCGTGACCATGAAGCCGCTCACCGCCCCCGAACACATCCAGGGTCGCATGCACGGCCTCGGCCGCGCGGCCCGGGTGCTGGAGCGCGACAACTTCGTCAAGCGCGCGCTCGCCGCCGGTCATTCTGCCCGAGAGATTGCTGCCGCGCTCAAGATGAAGCCCAGCCGGTTCGCCGAGCGCTACGGCGCTCTGGTCGCGGCGCAGGCCAGCAAGCCGAAGGTGCTTGTCGCGGAGAAAGAGCCGCGCGCCGTCATCGTCGTGGACGGCCAGCCTGTCAGCCTCGCCACCCTGCCGTGGCCGGTCTGCGCCGATGCGCGCCACGAAACAGCGCCCCGGCATCGCGGCTTGATCGGCTCCAAG
>NZ_SOKV02000020.1:0-66097 GCF_004407025.1 Paracoccus sp. DMF | reverse complement strand
AAAATCAGCCTCCGGCAAACCCGGCGCGGTTCACTTCTCAAGGCAATCCTGCCGGACTGTCGTTCCTGGGTGCATCGTCAGTGATTCTCACCAAGCCTTCGTAGAAGGAACGCTATAGTGATAATCGACACTCGACAACATGATTCATGTCAGTTACCGCAATGATCCACGGTGGCGAAATGCGATCTGATGATGCAGGATTAGCCGGAACGCCGAAAGTGCGTCAGAGTTTGGCGGAAATCATAGGGCTATAGCGTAAACGTAGTGATCATCACTATCGGTCGCGGCCCGCCACATTCAGACACCGAATCCGTCCAAGGGCCCCGATTGAGGCATTTTTCTTTTTGTTTCAAAGGGGCGTTGGCAAGATCATCCGCCCTTCGGAGACTGGGCGCTTGACGCGGAATGGGTCTCCGAATGGCCCGTGTCTCTCTTCGAGCGCCCCTTGATGGTAACGGGCGGGCGTAAAATATCCTCGCATTTACAGAGGGTTGCCGCGTTCATGGGGTTCTTTAGGCAACAGGGCCCCGGCAGAAGCGCGTCTGGCGCTTGAACAATCGGAAGGCTCACCGCCCGGCGCGCTTGCCGAACCCGAAACAGACCAATATCAACCCCGGGGTTCTCGTCATGACCGAGGGACGACCGGGGCCAGGTCAAGGACCTGCAGCGGTCTGACCTCCCGTGCTGCAGAGCAGCAGGCAGGCGGAGGGCCGAAAGGCAGCGCGCGTCAAAGCAACTGCCAGCCAAAAGCCGCTCGCATGTGGATCAGGATTGGGTTTTCGCCGGCTGCCGTGCTATCCTCGGGAAATCAGTTGATGGGGGAGAAAATGGGTCAGAAATTCGTGCCCGAACTGCACGACCCGAACTACCGCAAGACTGAGGGGCAGAAGGAAGAGCCGCTGACGGACGACGAAGCAGAGCGTCTGTTCGACGCCATGATCTCCAAGCTGGATGCGGAAGAATCATCGCAGCGGCCGAACTAGCCAAACGCCCCGCCCCGGCTGCCCCGGGGCGGGGCTTTTCCATGCCCGCGGTCAGCAGTCCTCGCCCTTGTCCACGATGCCGGGCTTGCTGCGGTCCTCGCACATCGCGGTATTCGGCTTGGCGCCGCGCGGCTTGGCGGGCCACTCCTTCCCGCGTTCGGGATCAGCTTCGAGGAACTCCTCCGGCTGGTGAGGGATGCCTTCGTGCTTTCCCTGGCCGTTCTCCCGCTCGGGATCGGTTGCGGGGTTGTCCTTCGGGGTCGCTTGTTCTCGGGTCATGATGCACCTCCTGCCTGCCAACCAGAAGAGGGCCGGGATGTTCCAGAGCGCCGGACTTTTGTAACCGCGCCCGTGCAGGCCGGCCGGGCAGCACGGCTTTCCCGCCTTGAAATGTTCCCATTTTGTTCCAGATATGGTTCATGCAGATGGCGTTCAGCTTTTGGGCCACCGAGGATATGGCATGGGTGCGGGACCGGCTGAGGCGCCGCTTCGGCCGTGCTGAACCGACCTGCGCCCGGCGCCCATCGGCCAGCTGGTGAAATCGCTGATCAGCGGTCGCACCCGCGACGAAGTCTCGCTGGGGGCCTATCGGCGCCTCATCGAAGTCTATCCCCGCTGGTCCGACATGGGGGCAGCAACCGATCTCGAGCGGCTCATCGGCGATGTCACATTTCCGGACGTAAAGGCGCGCCATCTCGGCAAGACGCTGGCCGCCGTCGCAATCCATCGCTCGGACTTCGACTTGGCGTTTCTGAGCGACTTGCGCGTCCCCGAGGCGCTCGCCTGGCTGGAACGCCTGCCGGGTGTCGGGCGAAAGGTCTCGGCCTCCACGCTCAACTTCAGCACATTGCGCATGCCGGCCTTCGTGGTGGACACGCATATCCTGAGGATATTATGCCGCTTCGGCTTTGTCCGAAGCAATGCCGACATGCGGACCGCCTATGACCTGACGATGGCTGCGCTGCCCGGCTGGAGTGCTGCCGATCTTGCGGAACTCCATGTCCTGATGAAACTGCTGGGTCAGACCACCTGCCGCGTTGCTCACCCCGATTGCCGAAGCTGCCCGATCAGCCGGCGCTGCCGGACCGCTGCAAGTTTTCGGAGCCCGACGACCGTTCCGGCAGGATAGCGGAGACGAAGTTTCGGTCGCGGCCGGTTGTTTCGGCGTGGACCCGGCCTGGTCCGCTCGCTTTCGTTACGACATTTTCGGCAGTTTTCCGGACCTCATGGCAAACGGACAACACATCTTGCGCCGGCCTGCCACAGCCCGCGGTTACGCCTGTCGATGCACCAGGCGGCGGCATCGGCCGCAGACGGTCCAGGGCGGGCGGCGCTTCGGATCGGCGATTTCTTAGGGATTACAGTTTTTTCCGCAACTGCCCGCACGATCTGCCTACCGAACGCGCCACGGGCGGCCATCCCGCGCCTTCGACGCCAAAATTACCGGAAGCCCGGCCGCGAATCGCCGCCGAGCAATCACCTAGCGAATAATACAGTCCGAAAAATCACCTCGGCGGTTTACCGCCGACGGCAAGGTTTGCTAGGCTTTGTCCATGGAGAGGCCGCCAGGCGCCGCAAAGCGCCCCGGCGGCAGGGAAAATCGCATCATGTGCCGGATCCGGCCCGCAGGCGACCATGCGTTGCCCGGGACAGCGTGACCGTGTCCGCACGTCGCAAGAGGCAAAGGCAGGTGAAACGTCTGAGCAGCTTCTGGGGTCTGGTGTCGGCGTACTGGTTTTCGGAACGCTGGCGCGAGGCTTGGCTGCTGACCGTCGCCGTGCTGGCGATGACCACGCTGCTCAGCAAGGCCAGCGTCTGGGTCGCGCTGGCCAGCGCGGATTTCCTGGCCTCGCTCGCCAGCTTCCATGACACGCCGCCGGGCGTCGACCCCGCGCGCATCGTGCTGCTGGCTGGCGGCGCCTACCTGGGCATCTTCCTGGCCCGCGCCGCCGGCGTGGCGCTGCGGCATTTCGTTTCGGCCACGCTGCACCGCCGGGCGCGCGGCTGGCTGGTCGGGCGCTTCGACCGCGCGATCCTGGCCGATGAGCGCATCGCGCTGGACCTGTTGAGCGACCGCTCGGCCGCGGGCGACCGCTCGCGCATGCCCGATGCCATCGACCAGCGCGTCGATGAATGCTCGGGCGGGCTCTATGGCGGCATCATCGGGCTGGCGATGGGGCTCTGGGGGGCGGTGACCTCGATCTATTTCGTCTCGGTCGCGCTGATCCAGCGCAGCCAGCCGGTACCCTTTCTGGACCGCTGGGGCGCCGATGCCGGGGCGGTGCTGGGCCTCGACCTGGGGCCGGGTCCATACGGCTCGGCGCTGCTGGGGCTGGCGATGGTCGCGGTCTATGTCCCGGCAATGACCTTCGTCGCCTGGCGGATCGGCCGCATCCTGGAACGGCTGAGCGTGCAGCGCCAGCGCCGCGACGGCGCTTGGCGCGGCGAATGGGGCGCGATGCTGAACCGGGTCGGCCAGATGGCCATCGCCCGGGGCGAGCGCGCGCAAAGCCGCATCAACCACCGCCTTTACGCCGACCTGGACCGGACCTGGGGCCGGCAGAACCGGCTTTCGGCCGGGATGATGCTGTTCACCAACACCTATAATTTCCTGTCGAGCCGGCTCTTGGCCTATCTGCCCGCGCTGCCGGCCTATATGGCGGGCGGCATGAGCTTTCGCGATTTCGTCGCCAGCAGCGAGCTGACGGCCGAGTTGATCGGCGACGTCTCGTGGTTCATCAACGTCATGCCGGCCATCGCCACGCTCAAGGCCAATGCCGGCCGGCTGACCGAACTCGCCCGGGCCATCGAGCGGGTGCGCGACCGCCAGGCCTTCTATGCCGAGACCGGCGTCAGCGCATTCCAGCGCCGGCGCAGCGCCAAGGGTCCGGTGCTGGCGCTGGACGGGCTGCGGCTGCACCACCGCGGCCATATGACCGCGGCCTTCCTGACCGTGCCGGCGCTGCGGCTTTACCCGGGCGAGCGGGTCTATCTGGACGGCCAGAACGGCTGCGGCAAGAGCAGTCTGTTGAAGGCGGTGGCCGGGCTTTGGCCCTATGGCGCCGGCCGCATCACCCTGCGCGAGGGCGCGCGGCTGTTCTTTGCCGGGCAGGAACCGGACCTGCCCGACCGGCTGACGCTGAAGGCGCTCTTGACCTATCCCGACCACCCCGAACAGCAGACCGACATTGCCGTGGCGTCGGTCCTGTCGCTGGTCGGCCTGGGCGAATTCATCGCCTGTCTGGAGGACGAGCTTTACCAGGGCAAGAACTGGCGCAACGTGCTCTCGGGCGGGCAGAAGCAGCGGCTGGTGCTGGCGCGCATCCTGCTGGCCAAGCCCGATATCCTGCTGCTGGACGAGGCGACGGCGGCGCTGGATGCGGGGGCGGCGATCGACTTCCACCTGACGCTTGCCCTCTATCTGCCCGATGCGGCGGTGCTGTCGGTGCTGCATGGCGACAGCCTGCCCTATGGCCCGGACGGCGCGCCCTTCTATGACTCGGTGCTGGAGATCCGCAACGGCCAGGGCCGCTTGTCGCCCGTCGATCCGCTGGATTACGATCTGGCCCGACACGCCGCCGAATGACGGCAGGGTAACGGGGGACGCATGGGACAGGGGGCTGCCGTCGACCGGCTGATGGCCAGGATGACGCTGAAGGAAAAGATCGGCCAGCTGAACCTCTTGCCGGCCGGGCAGGGGCTGGTCACCGGGGCGCAGGCCCCGACCACGCTGTCGCAGCGGCTGGACGCGGGGCAGGTCGGCGCGATCTTCGGCACCAAGTCGCTGGACTCGGCCCGGGCGATGCAGGCGCGTGCGCTGGCGGGCTCGCGCCTTGGCATCCCGCTGTTCTTTGCCGAGGACGTGATCCACGGCCATCGCACGGTCTTTCCGCTGAATATCGCGCTGGCCTGCAGCTGGGACATGGCGCTGATCCAGGCGACCTCGGCCCATGCCGCGGCCGAGGCCGCCGCCGAAGGGCTGCACCAGGTCTATGCGCCGATGCTGGACATCAGCCGCGACCCGCGCTGGGGACGGGTGGCCGAGGGGCCGGGCGAGGATCCGCTGCTGGCCTCGCGCATCGCCATGGCGTCGGTGCGGGGCTTTCAGGGTGCGGGGCTGGGCACGGACGGCCGGGTCGCGGCCTGCCTGAAGCATTTCGTGGCTTACGGCGCGCCGCAAAGCGGCCGCGATTACGACAATGTGTCGATGGCCTGGGAGGATCTGGTCGAGACCTATCTGCCGCCCTTTGCCGCCGGGATCGAGGCGGGCGCGGCCAGCGTCATGGTCGCCTTCAACGCGGTGAACCGGCTGCCGATGCATGCCAACGCGCCGCTGGTCGAGGGCTGGCTGCGCGGGTGCCAAGGCTTCGACGGGCTGGTCGTCTCGGACTATACCGGCGTCAAGGAGCTGGTCGCGCATGGGCTGGGGCCGGCGCCGGTCGCGGTGGCGCGCGCGCTGCATGCCGGCATCGACATGGACATGGTGGGCGAGGATTATCTGAACGAATTGCCGGCGCTGGCCCGCGCTGGCCTCGACGCGCCCGAGGCCGGGCTGGCGCTCTCGGCTGCGGATGTGGTTCGTCTGATCGATCGCGCCTGCCGCCGGGTGCTGACCTTCAAGGCGCGGCTGGGGCTGCTGGACGATCCGTTCCGGGGCATGGCCGGCAAGGCGCCTGCGCGCGCCGAGGGCCGGGCCTTGGCGCGCAAGGCGGCGGCGCAATCGGCGGTGCTGCTCAAGAACGATGGGCTGCTGCCGCTGGCGCCGGGCAGCCGGGTGGCGCTGATCGGGCCCTTCGCGGCGGATCGCGCGAACATGCTGGGCACCTGGGCCGTCTCGGGCCGGGCCGAGGATGTGGTGCCGCTGGACCGGGCCATCGCCGATCTGACCGGACAGGCGCCGACCGTCTGCTGGGGCGCGAATATCGTCGACGAGCCTTGGCTCGAGGCGCGGCTGAACTGCCACGGCGTTACCGTGACCCGCGACCCGCGCGAGGAATCCGCGCTGCTGGCCGAGGCCGTCGCGGCGGCTCTGGCGGCCGACGTGGTGGTGGCGGCGGTGGGCGAGGCCAAGGAGCACGCGGGCGAGTCCTCCTCGCGCCTGGCGGTGGACCTGCCCGCGCCTCAGCGCCGGCTGATCGCGGCGCTGGCCGGGACCGGCAAGCCGCTGCTGGTCGTGGTCTTTGCCGGTCGGCCGCTGGCCCTGGGTCAGGTCGCGACCCAGGCCGATGCGCTGCTCTATGCCTGGCACGGCGGCGTTGCGGGCCCCGAGGGCGTGGCCGACCTGATCTTCGGTGCGGCCGAGCCTTCGGGCCGGTTGGCGGTCACGCTGCCCGCCCATCCGGGCGAGGTGCCGCTGACCTATGCCTGCGACACGACGGGCCGGCCCTGGCCCGGCCGTTTCGGCAAGTTCCTGACCGGATGGCTCGACCTGCCCGACGATGCGCCGCGCTTTCCCTTCGGCTTTGGCCTGGGCTACAGCGCCGTGCGCTATGGCCGCCCGATCCTCTGCCGCCACGCGGCCCATGCCGGCGAGACCGTCACCCTGCTTCTGGGGATCGAGAACACCGGCAACCGCCCGGCGCTGGAAACCGTGCAGCTTTACGCCAGCGACCCGGTCGCCCGCGTCACGCGCCCCGGTCGCAAGCTGATCGACTTCCAGCAACTCGCGCTGGCCCCGGGCGAGGCCCGCGAGGTGCGCTTCGCCATCACCGCCGACCAGTTCCGCTATCCTATGGCGCCGACGCTGCAAACGGTGGAATGGGTCCGCGACCCCGGCATGGTCGGGCTGCATGTCGGCCCGAACAGCCGCGACACGCAGGAGGTGGCGCTGACATGGCTCGACTGACCGGGCTTGACGATGCCGCGCTGCGCGACCGCGTGGCCCAGGCGACGGCGCTGTATTTCCTCGACTGGAGCCATCCGGTCAGCGGCATGGCGCGCGAGCGCAGCGCCGGCGCCTTCGGCTATGACATGGAGCAGACCTGCTGCACCGGCGGCACCGGCTTCGGCCTGCTTGCGCAGATCGTCGCGGCCGAGCGCGGCTGGCGTCCGCGGCGCGAGATCCTCGACCGCGTCGAGCGGCTGGTCGGCTTCCTGGAAGGGGCCGACCGCTTCGACGGCGTTTTCCCGCATTTCCTGCACGGCACCACCGGGCGCGTGCTGCCCTTCATGGCCGGCGACGACGGCGGCGACCTGGTCGAGACCGCCTTCCTGATGCTGGGCCTGCTGGGCGCCGGGGCCTATTTCCGCGAAGCGCCGGAACTGGCCGCCCGCATCCAGGCGCTCTACGACGCGGTGAACTGGGCGGCGCATCTGCGCGAGGATGGCGCGGTCATGTGGCACCGTCACCCCGACCGGCCCTGGCCCGCCAATGCCCTGCCGATCCGCGGTTGGAACGAGGCGATGCCGGTCTTCGTCCTTGGCGCCGGCTCGGCCACGCATCCGATCCCGGCGCGCCCCTATCACGACAGTTGGGCGCAGACGCCGACCTTCCTGAACGGACGCGATTTCGGCGGCGTGACTCTGCCTTTGGGGCCGGATTGGGGCGGGCCGCTGTTCCTGTCGCAATATCCCTTCCTGGGCATCGACCCGCGCGGGTTGCGCGACGCCTATGCCGATTACGGCCAGCAGGCCCGGGCGCATGCGCTGGTCAACCGCGCGCATTGCCTGGCGAACCCGCGGGGCTGGGTGGGCTATGGCGAAACGCTGTGGGGCCTGACCGCCAGCGACGACCCCTCGGGCTATGTCGCGCATTCGCCGGTCGAGGATACCGGGACGATCACCCCCACCGCCGCGCTGGCCTCATTTCCCTTTGTCCCGGACGAGGCGATGCCGGTGCTGCGTCACATGCACGATGACTGGGGCGGCCGGATCTGGGGCGAGGCCGGTTTCGTTGATGCCTTCTGCCCGGCCCGCGACTGGGTGGCGGAAAGCCGGCTGGCGATCGACCAGGCGCCGATCGTGATCGGGCTGGAAAACCACCGCTCGGGGCTGATCTGGCGGCTGGTCTCGGGCCGGGCCGAGGTGCAGCGGGGCCTGCGCGCCTTGGGCTTTTCGGCGCCCTATCTCGCCATGGCCTGAAGCGCGGTCTCGCGTGCGGCGGCGGCTTCCAGAAAGGCGGCCGCCGACCAGGCCAGGTCCAGGCAGCCGGTTGGGGCGCCGGTCCGGCGGTCGAATTGCTCGGGCAGCGGGCCGGGGATGGGCGCGACGGATTGGATCAGCGCGAGCCAGCCTTCGGCCTTGGCGAAGGCCTCGGCGTCGCCGGTCAGCGCGGCGATGCGGTAATGCAGCTCGGCAAAGCCCAGCGTGGTCGGATACCAGGGGTTGCCGTCGAAATAGACATCGCGGGCAAAGCGGCCGATGGCCGGCGGGTTGCGGCCCCGGTTGATCGGATAGAGCTGGGCAAATAGCGCCTCCAGCCCCGCCACGGTCGCGCGGCTGCGCGGCGCGGTCAGGGCAAAGGGGCCGGCGCTGCGCCGGGCGTGCAGGATGGCAAGGCAGGTCGCGGCGTCGAGCGAACCCGGGGCGGCCTCGATGCTGTCGCGCCAGCCGCCCGAGACCGGGTCGGCCGCCTGGTCGATCAGCGCGGCCAGCCGGGCGGCCTCGGCGCTTTGGCCGGCGCGCTCCAGCGCGTCCCATTGCACGATCAGGGTGAAGGTGCTGCGGCGGGGCGGCGCCTCCTCCCACGGGCCGATGCAGGGGCGGCCAGCGACGCGCGCAAGATGCGCGAGATCGCGGGCGATCAGGGCGCGGGCGGCGGCGCTGTCGGCCTGGGGCACGGCATCCAGCACCGCCATCAGGCTGGATGCGCGCAGGGCGGGGCCGTCGTCCTGCGGCCGGCTCCATTGCTCCAGGTCCGGGCTGCCGTCGGGGCCGAAGCGGGGCTCCTCGAGCCAGGCCGCGCCCGAGAGCGCCGCCAACTCGGCATCGGGGCGCAGGAATTTTTCCAGCCCCGGCCGGGTGGTGGCGCGCAGCGGGTTCATCGGCGGCCCGCGGCGGTCTGGGTCCGAGATCGCCAGCGAGAAGCTGACGAAATCCGCGATGAAGCCCAGCCAGAAAGCGTGCGCCCCAGGATCGGCCACCATGGCCAGCGGCACGGCGCGCAAGACGATGGCGGAATCGCGGATCCAGTGGTGGAAGTAATCCGGCTCGGGGTCCCAGCTGGCCATGCGGGGCGAGGCCAGCACCGACCCTCGCGCCGGCCGGACCTGCCAGCCGAAGCCCTCGCGCCGCCGGACCAGATGCGTGGCCGAGCAGGCGCCGCGCATCGCCCGCGCCGAGGCCAGCCGCTGCGCCGCGATCCAGCCCGGATCGGGGGCGGCCATGTCAGGCGCCAAGCGCGGCCAGCGCCGCCGCCAGCATCGCGGCACAGGCCGGCCCGGCCGGGCAATGATGCTGATCCGGCAGCGCGGCGAAGAAGCGCCCGTTCGGCGCGGCGGCGAAATAGGCCCGCGCATCGGCCAGCGGCACCAGCCCGTCGCAGGCGCCCGTCACCACCGCCAAGGGAGCAATGACCCGGCGCAGGGCCGGCTCGGCATCGGCGGTCTGCATCTCGGTGAAATAGGCGGGCGCCTCGCGCCGCACCTCCTCGATGGCGGCGGGTCCCATCGCCTCGCGCGCGCGCATCAGCACCATCCCGGACATCGGCGGCGAAACCGCGAGGACATGGTGGATCTCGGCCCTGTCGGCGGCCAGATGCGCCACGGCATAGCCGCCGATGCTGTGCCCGGCCAGTGCCAGCACCTGGCCCGGGGCCTGCGCGGCCAGCCAATCGCGCACCCCTGTCGCCGCCCGGACATGGCGGGCAAAGCTGACCTCGGCCGCCGGACCCGATCCGGGCGAGGCCGAGGAATTCGGCAGCGCCGGCGCCGCGACGCGCCAGCCGCGCGCCAGATAGGCCAGCGCGATCTCGGCGATCTGCGGCTGGGCCGGCGCGCCATTGCGGCCATGCAGCAGCAGGACCGTGCCCCGCGCATCCTCGGGGCCGGCGATCAGCACGGGAAGGATGCCCTCGGCCGTCGGGGCCTGAAGGCAAAGGGCGGTGTCGGTCCAGGCGGGCATCGTGTCCATGCCCCGATTCCTAGCCCAGCGGCCGCGCCGCTCCAACAGCTTTTGCCCCTGCCGCAGGGCGTGAGGCCGTGCTAGCGTGGTGTCATGGCACAGCTACCTTCCCGAACCGAAATTCTCGACTGGGTCAACGCCCATCCCGACGCCACCGCCAAGCGCGACATCGCCAAGGCCTTCGGCATCAAGGGCGCGGCCCGCATCGAGCTGAAGCGCATCCTGAAAGAGCTTGAAGCCGAGGGGCTGCTGGAGCGCCGCCGCCGGCATTACCACGATGCGGAACGGCTGCCGCCGGTCACGGTGCTGCAACTGCTGCCACCCGACAGGGACGGAGACATCTTCGCCAGGCCGATGGAATGGCAGGGCGAAGGTCCGGTGCCGCGCATCCTTTATGCCGCGCTGAAATCCGACCCGGCGCTGGCCCCCGGCGACCGGATCCTGGCCCGGCTGATCGAGACCAGGGGCGAGGATCACGACTACCAGGCCCGGCTGATCCGCCGCATCGGCACGGTCAGCCACAAGGTCGTCGGCATCTATCGCGCCAGCTCTGGCGGCCCCGAGGCCGGCGGCCGCATCCTGCCGATCGACAAGGGCAGCGACAAGGAATGGGTCGTTCCGGCGCGCGAGGTGCATGGCGCGCAAAGCGGCGAGCTGGTCGAAGCCGAGCAGACCGGCCCGCGCGGCCGCCTGGGCCTGCCGATGGCGCGGATTACCGAGCGGCTGGGCGATCCTTCGGCGCCGCGCGCCGTCAGCCTGATCGCCATCCACCAGCACGGCATCCCCGACGATTTCCCCGACGTGGTCATGGCCGAGGCCGATGCCGCGAAGCCCGCGACCATGAAGGGCCGCGAGGATCTGCGCCAGCTGCCGCTCGTCACCATCGACCCCTCGGACGCCCGCGACCGCGACGATGCCGTGGCGGCCGAGATCCGCGAGGACGGCGGCGCCGACATCTGGGTCGCCATCGCCGACGTGGCGCATTACGTCACCCCCGGCTCGGCCCTGGACCGCGAGGCGCGGAAGCGCGGCAACTCGACCTATTTCCCCGACCGGGTGGTGCCGATGCTGCCCGACATCCTGTCGGGCGATCTCTGTTCGCTGCACGAGGGCGTGGACCGGCCGGTGATCGCCGTCCGCATGCGGCTGGACGCGCAGGGCAACAAGGTTTCGCACAGCTTCCACCGCGCCATGATGCATTCCGCGGCGAGCCTGAGCTACGAACAGGCCCAGGCGGCCGCCGACGGCAACCTGGACGCGGTTACCGCGCCGCTGCTGGACGCGGCGATCCGGCCCCTGTGGCACGCCTATGGCCTGCTGAAAACCGCCCGCGCCCGGCGCCAGCCGCTGGAACTGGACCTGCCCGAGCGCAAGATCGTCCTGACCCCGGACGGAAGGGTGAAGTCGGTCAATTTCCGCGACCGCTTCGACGCGCACCGGCTGATCGAGGAATTCATGGTGCTGGCCAATGTCGCCGCCGCCGAGGAGTTGGAACGCCTGCGCCGCCCGCTGCTCTATCGCGTGCACGAGGAGCCGACGGTGGAAAAGCTCGACGCGCTGCGCGAGGTGGCCGCGGCCTCGGGCTTCACCCTGGCCAAGGGCCAGGTGCTGCAGACCCGGCACCTGAACCGGCTCTTGGAACAGGCGCAGGGCTCGGATTTCGACGAGCTGATCAACATGACCGCGCTGCGCTCGATGCAGCAGGCCTATTACCACCCGGAAAACCTGGGCCATTTCGGGCTGGCGCTGCGCAGCTACGCGCATTTCACCTCGCCGATCCGGCGCTATTCCGACCTGATCGTGCATCGCGCGCTGATCCTCGGCCATAAATGGGGCAAGGACGGTCTGTCGGAGGGGGACATCGAGAACCTGTCCGAGACCGCGCAGCAGATCTCGGAAACCGAGCGCCGCTCGATGGCGGCCGAGCGCGACACCACCGACCGCTATCTGGCCGCCTATCTCGCCGACCGGGTCGGGGCCGAGTTCTCGGGCCGCATCTCGGGCGTGCAGAAATTCGGCGCCTTCGTGCGGCTGGACGAGACCGGCGCCGACGGGCTGATCCCGATCCGCGAGATCGGCCGCGAATATTTCCACTACGACCCGGATGCGCAGATCCTGATGGGCGCGGAAACCGGGCTGGAAATCGGCATCGGCCAGCGCGTCACCGTGCGCCTGTCCGAGGCGGTGCCGCTGACCGGCGGGCTGCTGCTGGAGCTGCTCGAGGTCGAGGGCCGGCCGCTGCCGCAGGGCTCGGGCCAGCGCGGCAAGGGCAAGGGCCCGATGCGCAAGCGTGCCACCCAGGCCCGGCTGGCCGAGGTCAAGCGCGCCCAGAAGCGCCGCCGCATCCGGAAATAGCCCATGCCCGACGACCGGTTGCAGCGGCTGCTGCCCCATGTCCTGACGGCGCTGATCGTGGCGCTTGCCGCCGCATGGCTGCTGTGGATCGGGCGCGAGCCGATCTGCACCTGCGGCCATGTCAAGCTCTGGCACGGCCAGACCGTCAGCTCGGAAAACTCGCAGCACATTTCGGACTGGTATACGCCCTCGCACCTGATCCACGGCGTCCTGTTCTATGCCGCGCTGTGGCTCGTCGCCCGGCGCATGTCCTTCGGCTGGCGCCTGGCCATCGCCACCCTGGTCGAGTCGCTCTGGGAAATCGTCGAAAACTCCGATGCCGTCATCGAGCGCTACCGCGCCGTGACCATCTCGCTCGATTATTACGGCGACAGCGTGCTGAACTCGGTCAGCGACATCCTGGCGATGATTGTGGGCTTTCTTCTGGCCAGCCGCCTGCCGGTCTGGGCCTCGGTCGTCCTTGCCCTGGGGTTCGAGATCCTGACCACCTGGCTGATCCGCGACGGGCTTACGCTGAACGTGCTGATGCTGATCTGGCCGCTGCAAGCCGTGCGCGACTGGCAAGCCGCGCTCTGACGCGAAGGGCGGCCCGCAGACCGCCCTTTCACCGTTTCGAAAAATACTCCGGGGGAGCCCCGCAGGGGCGGGGGCAGCGCCCCCATGCCTCAGCCGATGGCGGCGGCGCGCACGTCCTCGTCGATCTTGTCGGCATATTGCGCGAAATTGTCGCTGAACATGCCGACCAGCTTCTGCGCCTGGGCGTCATAGGCGGCCGGATCGGCCCAGGTCTGGCGCGGATCCAGCAGCTTGTCCTCGACGCCGGGGACCGAGACCGGAACCTCGAAGCCGAAGTTCGGGTCCTTGCGGAACTGCACGCCGTTCAGCGAGCCGTCCAGCGCCGCGGTCAGCAGGGCGCGGGTCGCCTTGATCGGCATGCGCTTGCCGGTGCCGAAGGCGCCGCCGGTCCAGCCGGTGTTGACCAACCAGCAATGCGCGCCGGTGGCAGCGATCTTTTCCTGCAGGAGCTTGCCATAGACTTCCGGCCGGCGCGGCATGAAGGGCGCACCGAAGCAGGTCGAGAAGGTCGGCGTCGGCTCGGTCACGCCCACTTCGGTGCCCGGCGTCTTCGAGGTGAAGCCCGACAGGAAGTGATACATCGCCTGCGCCGGGGTCAGCCGCGCGATCGGCGGCAGCACGCCATAGGCGTCGCAGGTCAGCATGATGACGTTCTTCGGCATGCCGCCCAGCGAGGAGGGCGAGGCGTTCGAGATCTGCTCTAGCGGATAGGCGCAGCGCATGTTGTCGGTGATCGAGTTGTCCTCGAAATCCAGCTCCAGCGTGTCGGGATCGAAGACCATGTTCTCGATCACGGTGCCGAACTTGTAGCAGGTGGCGTGGATCTCGGGCTCGGCCTCGGCCGACAGGTTGATGGTCTTGGCGTAGCAGCCGCCTTCGAAGTTGAAGATACCGTTGTCCGACCAGCCGTGCTCGTCATCGCCGATCAGCGTGCGCGAGGGATCGGCCGAAAGCGTGGTCTTGCCGGTGCCCGACAGGCCGAAGAAGATCGCGGCGTCGTCCGGGTTGCCGATGGCGTGGTTGGCCGAGCAATGCATCGGCATCACGCCTTTTTCCGGCAGGATGTAGTTCAGCAGCGTGAACACCGACTTCTTGTTCTCGCCGGCATAGGCGGTGTTGCCGATCAGGATCAGCTTCTTCTCGAAGTTCAGCGCGATCACCGTCTCGGTCCGGCAGCCGTGGCGTTCCGGGTCGGCCTTGAAGCTCGGGCAGTTGATGATGGTGAACTCGGGCACGAAGCTGGCCAGCTCGGCCGCCTCGGGACGGCGCAGCAGGTTGCGGATGAAAAGCCCGTGCCAGGCCAGTTCCGTCACCACGCGCACGTCCAGCCGCAGCGCCGGGTCCGCACCGCCGTAGAGATCCTGGACGAAATAGTCGCGGCCCTTCATGTGGGCCAGCATGTCGGCGTGCAGGCGGTCGAAGGCCTCGGGCGCCATCGGCCGGTTGTTTTCCCACCAGATGGCGTTTTCCACGCCGGGCGTGCGCACGACATGCTTGTCCTTGGGCGAGCGGCCGGTATGGGCGCCGGTGGTGGTCAGGAAGGTGCCGCCCAGGCCCAGCTTGCCTTCGCCGCGCTGGATCGCGGCCTCGATCAGCGCCGGTTCAAGCAGGTTGTAGTGAACTTGGCCGAGCCCGGTGATTCCCTGGTCTTCCAGACGACAGTTCGGATTGACGCGCGGTTCGCTCATGACAGCTTGGCTCCTGCAAGATTCCGGGCCGACAACCGGCCGTTGCGCGTCCTATAACACGCCCTTTTCCCGGGGAAAGCGCACATATCGTCAGGTTTAGCGCTACCAGGATGGTTTATCGCTATCAGTCGCCCGCACATGGCTTTGCCGTCGGGATTTCGTCACAAAGAGCGGCAGCCTCAACCTTTGGGTGGAGCGATTCGGGGCCGTATCAAGGGGGAGGTGACCATGATCCTGCATGCATCCTGCGTCGCACACCGGGGCCGGGGACTGCTGATCCTCGGTGCCTCCGGCGCAGGCAAATCCGGCTTGGCGCTTGAAATGATGGCGCTGGGCGCGGTGCTGGTCGCGGATGACCGCACCGCGCTGCGGTATGAAGCCGGGGCGATCATCGCCGATGCGCCTGATTCGCTGCGCGGGCTGATCGAGGCGCGCGGCGTCGGCATCCTGCGCGCCCGCGCGCATGGGCCGGTGAACCTGGCGCTGGCGGTCGATCTGGACCGGGCCGAACCCGAGCGGCTGCCGCCCGACCGCCGCTTTGGCCTTTTCGACAGCCACCTGCCCCTTGTCCTTGGCGCCGGCCGCGTTCATCTTGCGTCAATGCTCTTGCAATATCTTGATTCCGGTAGGGCGGACACGGAGTTGCGCGACAGCTGAATCAAGGGCCGGAGGCGATGGACGATCTCGACAGCCAGGAAAAGGACAGCCGCGACGAAGACGCGCAGCGGCTGGTCCTGATCACCGGGCCGTCCGGGGCGGGACGCTCGACCGCGATCAACGTGCTCGAGGACCTGGGCTATGAGGCCATCGACAACCTGCCCTTGTCGCTGATCCCGCGGCTCTTGGACGGGCCGCCGCGCCCGGTGCCGCTGGCGCTGGGGCTGGACGTGCGCAACCGCGATTTCTCGGTCGCGAACCTGATCGAGCTGATCGACAAGCTGACCCGGCTGCCGGCATACGCGCCCGAAGTGCTGTTCCTGGACTGCACCACCGAGCAGCTTTTGCGACGGTTCAATGAAACCCGCCGCCGCCATCCCTTGCGGAGCGAGGCCTCGCCCCTGGACGCCATCCGGGCCGAACGCGACATGCTGGCGCCGATCCGCGCCCGGGCCGATGTGCTGGTCGATACCTCGGAACTCTCGCCGCATGATCTGAAGGCGGAACTGTCGCGTTGGTTCGATGCCGAGCAGGGGCGACGGCTGGCAGTCTCGGTGCAGTCGTTTTCCTATAAACGCGGGGTGCCGCGCGGGGTTGACGTGATGTTCGACTGCCGCTTCCTCGCCAATCCGCATTGGGAGCCGGCGCTGCGCCCATTGGACGGCCGCGACAGTGCCGTGCAGGGTTACGTTGCGTCGGATCCGCGATTCGCGCCCTTCTTCGAACGGGTGCTGGATCTTGTGCTTTTTACCCTTCCGGCCCATCTAGAAGAGGGTAAGGCCCATCTGGCCATCGGCTTCGGTTGTACCGGAGGGCAACACCGTTCCGTCACAATGGCGGAAAAAATGGCTGATGCGCTTGCGAAAGCAGGTTGGCAAGTGTCAATTAGACATCGGGAACTTGAACGCCGCGAGAAGGCGCCGGCACCTGGTGATGATGGCCTCATTGGCCTCTCGCACAGCACGGGCGCGGGTTTTGGCGGCTGATGCGTGGTGGAGCGAATTGATCGGGATTGTCATCGTGGCGCATGGCGGCCTTGCGCGGGAATATCTCTCGGCGGTCGAGCATGTGGTGGGACCGCAGACCGGCATCCGGGCCGTAACGATCGAGGAGAACCACGATCGTGGCCAGAAGCAGGCCGAAATCTGCGCGGCCGCCGATTCGGTGGATGCCGGCGACGGCGTGGTGGTGGTGACGGACCTGTTCGGCGGCTCGCCCTCGAACCTGTCGCTGATGGCCTGCGCGGCGCGCAACCGCTCGATCCTGTACGGCGCGAACCTGCCGATGCTGGTCAAGCTGGCCAAGTCGCGCAAATTGTCGGTGGCGGATGCGGTAACGCTGGCCAAGGACGCCGGGCGCAAGTACATCAACAGCTATGATGTCCTGCCTGCCGATGTGATCCCTGTGCCGAGCCGCGCCGCCTCATGAATGACCTGACCAACGGGGCCGTCACCCGCGAGCTGGCGATCATCAACGAAAAGGGCCTGCATGCGCGGGCCAGCGCCAAGTTCGTCGAGACGGTCGAGCGTTTCGATGCCCAGGCCACCGTGGAAAAGGACGGGCTGAGCGTGTCGGGCGATTCGATCATGGGCCTGCTGATGCTGACCGCGCCGCGCGGCAGCACCATCCGCGTCACCACCAAGGGGGCGGAGGCAGCCGAACTGGCCGATGCGCTGAGTGCGCTGGTCGGGGACTATTTCGGCGAAGGCATGTAAGGGCCGGTCATGGCCCGATCCTCCTATCACCACGGCAATCTGCGCCAGGCGCTGGTCGAGGCCACGGTCAAGCTGGTCGAGGACAGCGGCCCGCAGGGCTTTACCCTGGCCGAGGCCGCCCGCCTGGCCGGCGTCAGCGCCGCCGCGCCCTATCGCCATTTTGCCGGCCGCGACGAATTGCTGGAAGAGGTCGCCCGCCAGGGCTTCGAGGAATTCGCCGACCGGCTCGAGGCCGCCTTCGACGATGGCCGGCCGCGGCCGCTGACCGCCTTCCTGCGCATGGGCCAGGCCTATCTGGCCTTCGCGGCCGAGCGGCGCGGCTTCTACATCGCCATGTTCGAATCCGGTATCTCGATCGCCGGCAATTCCGCCTTGCAGCAGGCCTCCGAGCGCGCGCGCGGCGTGCTGGTGCGCGGTGCCGAGTCGCTTTTCGTCGCCCGGCCCGGCCCGCGCCCGCCCGCCGGCATGATCGCCGACCACATCTGGGCGCTGAGCCATGGCGTCGTCGAGCTTTTCGGCCGCGGCAAGCCCGGCGCGCGCTCGCCCATCGCCCCCGCCGACATGCTGGAAAGCGGCGCGCTGATCTATCTGCGCGGCTTGGGCGTCATTCCCGACTGATTTTTTCCCGGTGCGGACTTGAACCCCGCTTGCGGCGCTCCATCTATGTAAATGTGATTAACATTCACATCGGAAAGGGACCGCAATGAACACTGAAATCGCCCCGCGCCCCTCCGTCGTGGACCGGATCGGCGCTGCGCTGGCAGGCATCCGGGACTGGCTGGACGAACGCGGAAAGGTGGCCTGGATCGCCGCCATGATCCTGGGCTTCATCGCCTGCTGGCCCGTGGGCCTCGCCATCCTCGGCTACATGATCTGGAGCAAACGCATGTTTTCCTGCCGCCACCGCCATCATCATCACCGTCGCGGCTTCGGGCGCGATTTCGCGCAGCCGACCGGCAACTATGCCTTCGACGCCTATCGCGAGGAAACGCTGAAGCGGCTCGAGGACGAGCACCGGGAGTTCCTGGACTTCCTGCAGAAGCTGCGCGAGGCCAAGGACAAGGCCGAGTTCGACCAGTTCATGGCCGGCCGCAACCAGCCGCCCGCCACCCAGAACTGACATCGGAAAAAGGGCCGGGAATTACCCCCGGCCCTTTGCTTTCAATAGGAATATTCGGCGTAGATCCGCGACAGGTCGCCCTGCCATTCGCCGTGATATTTCTCCAGCATCTCGTCGGCCGGCACCTTGCCGGTCTCGACGCTTTCCTTGAGCGCGTTCAGGAAATGCGTCTCGTCCGGGACCAGCCCGCCCGCCCCGGGACGCGCCCGCGCCTTCAGCCCGGCTTCGGAAATCGCCAGCACCTCGCGCGCCAGATCGCGCATCCGGGTGCCGCCGACCGCGCCGTCCAGAGCCTTCAGCCCGGCCTCGCGCCGCCAGCTTTCGCGCGTCTCGGCGTCCCAGCCCTTGACCAGATCCCAGGCCGCGTCCAGCGCCGCGTCGTCATAGACCAGCCCGACCCAGAAGGCGGGCAGGGCGCAGAGCCGCCGCCAGGGGCCGCCGTCGGCGCCGCGCATCTCGATGAATTTCTTAACCCGCGCCTCGGGGAAGACCGTGGTCAGGTGGTCGGCCCAGTCGGACAGCGTCGGCACCTCGCCCGGCAGCGCCGGCAGCTTGCCCTTGAGGAAATCGCGGAAGCTCTGACCCAGCGCGTCGATATATTTGCCGTCGCGATAGACGAAATACATCGGCACATCGAGCACGTAGTCGACCCAACGCTCATAGCCCATGCCATCCTCGAAGGCGAAGGGCAGCATGCCGGTCCGCGCCGCGTCGAGGTTCTGCCAGATATGCGCGCGCCAGCTTTTCCAGCCGTTCGGCTTGCCGTCCAGGAAGGGCGAATTCGCGAACAGCGCATTGGCGACCGGCTGCAAGGCCAGCGCGACGCGCAGCTTCTTGACCATGTCGGCTTCGCTGGCGAAATCCAGGTTCACCTGCACCGTGCAGGTGCGATACATCATCTGCGTGCCCAGCGTGCCGACACGGCCCATGTAGTCGGTCATCAGCCGATAGCGGCCTTTCGGCATCATCGGCATCTGGTCCTGGGTCCAGATCGGCGCCGCGCCCAGGCCGATGAAGCCGGCGCCCAGCTTGTCGGCGATCTCGCGCACCTCGGACAGGTGGCTGTTCACCTCGTCGCAGGTCTGGTGGATGGTCTCCAGCGGCGCGCCCGAGAGTTCAAGCTGCCCGCCCGGCTCCAGGCTGACATTGGCGCCGTCGCGCTCCAGCCCGATGATATGGCCGGCCTCCAGCACCGGGGTCCAGCCGAAGCGGTCGCGCAGGCCCTCCAGCATGGCCTTGACCGAGGGCTGGCCCGCGGGCGCCTCATAGGGCAGGGGCATCAGGTCGGCATGGCGATAGCCGAATTTCTCGTGCTCGGTGCCGATGCGCCAAGCGTCGCGCGGCTTCTCGCCCGAGGCGAGATATTCGGCCAGCTGTTCGGAACGCTCGATCGGGCCGCCGCCCTGTTGGGGAATGGACATCGGTGGCCTTTCTTCTGCCTTGCCCGCCACAGGTGGCAAGGCCCGGGGCTCAAGTCAAGGCGGCGCGCGCGGGCCTGGTCCAAACGGTCTGGATCGTCGGCGCCCCGGGCGCCAGCGCGGCGGCCACGCGGCCCATGTCGATGCCGGGCAGGGTGGCAAAGGCGCCGGCCAGGAATTCCGCGCCGCGCGCATCGACGGGAATCAGCAGCGCCTCGCCCGCGACGCTTTTCAGCCGCCAGTGACTGCGACCGTTGAGGCGCATGAGCCGGATCTCGGTCAGTTCGCGCAGGCCGATCTCGCCGCCCAGCAGCCGGTTCGGCGACAGGTAGCGAATCGCGCCCTCGTCCAGTTCGACCATGCCGGGGCCCAGGCCGTCATGGCGAAAGCGCATGCGCCGGCGCGCATCCAGCGCCCAGGCGGCCGCGGCGGCGGCGATCAGCCCGCCCAGAGGCCAGAACACCCAGCCGCCCAGCGAGAAAACCCAAAGCCCGAAGCCCACGGCGGCCAAGGCCGCGCCGGTCTCGGCCCAAGGGCGCAGCTTTTCGGCCAGCTCCGGGCGGATCATCAGAGTTCCAGCGCCATGTCGCGATGCGGGATGCCGGCATCGTCATATTCCGGGCCATAGGCGGCGAAGCCCAGCTTTTCGTAGAATCCGATGGCATGGGTCTGGGCGCCCAGCTTGGCGCGGCTGATGCCCGGCATGGCGCGCAGCCGCGCAAGCGCCGCGCGGATCAGCGCCGCGCCCGCCCCGGTGCCGCGCGCCGATTGCAGCACGGCGACGCGGCCGATCTTGCCGGTCTGTCCTTCGGTCAGGATGCGGGCGGTGCCGATGGCCGCGCCGGTTGCGTCGCGGGCCAGCAGGTGGATCGCCTCGCCATCGCGGCCGTCCCATTCCTCGGCCTCGGGCACGGCCTGCTCGACGATGAAGACCGCGCGGCGGATGGCGCGGCAGGTGTCCAGGTCGGTGGTTTCCTCGATCATGCGAAATACTGCTCCAGGATGCGGCGATAGATGCGCGAGAGCTGGCGCACCTGCTCGGCCGGGACGCGCTCGTCCACCTGATGCATGAAATGTCCGACCAGGCCGAATTCAAGCACCGGGCAGTGATCCTTGACGAAACGCGCATCCGAGGTGCCGCCCGAGGTCGAGAGCACCGGGTCGAGCCCGGTCTCCGCGCGCACCACGCCCGCGACCAGTTCGACGAAGGGGCCGGGCGCGGTCAGGAAGCTTTCGCCCGAGACATCGGTCGCGATGCCGAAGCCGACGCCGGTCGCCTGGGCGATCGCCTCGGCCTTGCTGCGGATCATCGCATCGAGGCTGGCCGAGCTATGTGCGTCGTTGAAGCGGATGTTGACCGTCGCCCGCGCCTTTTCCGGGATCACGTTCGAGGCCGGGTTGCCGACGTCGATGGACGTCACCTGCAATCCCGAGGGGTCGAAATGCGCCGTGCCCTGGTCCAGCGGCTGGCTGGTCAGATCGTGCAGCAGCCCGAGCAGGGCGTGGACCGGGTTCTTCGCGCGATGCGGATAGGCGGCATGGCCCTGCACGCCTTTGGCCTCGATCTGCAAGGTCATCGAGCCGCGGCGGCCGATCTTGATCATCTCGCCCATGCGGTCGGGGTTCGAGGGCTCGCCGACGATGCAGACGTCCATGCGCTCGCCGTTGGCGGCCATCCAGTCCAGAAGCGCCAGCGTGCCGTCGCGGCCGGGGCCTTCCTCGTCGCCGGTGATGGCCAGGATCACGGCGCCCTCCGGCGGGGTCTCGGTCACGAAGCCGATGGCGGCGGCGGCAAAGGCCGCGACGCCGGATTTCATGTCGGTGGCGCCGCGGCCCCAGATCCAGCCGTCGATCTCGGCCCCGGAAAACGGCGGATGCGTCCAGCTGGCCGGATCGCCCGACGGCACCACATCGGTATGGCCGTTGAAGCCGAAGGTCCGCACGCCCCTGGCCCCCCAGCGCGCAAACAGGTTCGGCACGCCGTTGCGGTCGGTGCGGTGGCATTCGAAACCCGCCTCGGCCAGCACGCGCGCCAGCAGGTCCAGCGCGCCGCCCTCCTCGGGCGTGACCGAGGGGCAGCGGATCAGTTCGGCGGTCAGTCGGGCGGGGTCTGGCGTCATCGGCACTCTCCTGTCTTGGCGGCAGGGTTACACCGGCGGCCCCAGCAGTTCCAGCGCCCGGCGGATCAGGTTCAACCCGGTCAGCACCAGCAGGACCAGCGTCCAGCGCCGGAACTGCGTCACGTCCAGCCGGTCATGCGCCAGATAGCCCAGCCCCATGCCGATGATCGCCGGAACCACCAGCGCGGCGGAAAACGGCAGCGTCTGCGCGTTCAGCAGCCCCGATTGCAGATGCGCCGCCGTCAGCACCACGGCGCCGATGAAGAACACCACGCCCTGCACCCGCATCTGTTCGGCCTTGGGCGCGTGCAGCGACAGCAGGAGCACGATCAGCGGCGGCCCCCAGATCCCCGAGATGCCGCCGATCAGCCCGCCGATGATGCCGGTCGCGATCTCGGCCCGGCGGCGGTGGTGGATCGGCAGCGCCAGGCTGCGCCCGGCCAGCTGCCAGCCCGCGTAAAGCGTGATCGGCACGCCGATCAGCGCATACATCAGCCATTGCGGCACCCGGGTCGCGAAAAAGGCGCTGACCGGGATGAACAGCACTACCATGCCGATATGCCAGCGATAGGCCCAGGTCGCCTGCGCGGCCGGCCGCCAGCCTTGGCGCAGCGCCTGGCGGATGTTGGTCAGCAGCACCGGCAGGATCACCGCGGCCACCGCCTGCTGCGCGGTCAGGAACGACCCCAGCGCGGAAAGCATGATCATCGGCATGGCAAAGCCGATCGCGCCCTTCACGAAGCCGGAAAACAGCGTGATGGCGATGGCGAGTGCCAGGTGAAAGGGGTCCAGTCCGAACATGAGGCAGCCATAATGCAGGGGGCGGCGGATGCAAGCGGGTCGGGGGCTCTGCCCCCACGCCTGCGGCGTTCCCCTGGGGTATTTGGGGAGCAAAGAAGGTCCGAGGCAGGCGGGTCATTTTCGTGCGTTGTGGCGCTGCCGTGCGCATGATAGTTGCGCTGCGGCCGCGAAACGGCTAGTCATGCTGCGACGCCGCAAAAGGATTCCGCCATGAAGGACATGCCCGCGATGCCCGCCGACACGCCCGCCGCCCTGCTGGAGCTTGCCGCCAAGACCGTGCCCGAGCTTCAGGCCCTGCAATCCCGCGCGACCGAGGCCCTGCGCGCGCTGGTCGCCCCCGCCGGCAAGCCGCAGGCCGATCTGCTGGAGGAACACCAGCACGCCGCGCATGCCCTGTCCTGGCTGACCACCTATGTCGAATCGATCCGCCAGCTGTCCGCCTGGGCCGGCCGCCTGTCCGAGGCCGGCACCCTCGGCCGGGCCGAGGCGCTGATCCTGCAGATCGGCCTGGGCGAATACCTGACCCAGATCGCCGGCGGCATCCCGATGAGCCAGACCGAATTCGCCCGGCTTTCGGACCTCAGCCTTGACTGGACGCCGGGGGACGCAGCGCGGGCGTTGATGCGCGGCAACACCCCCGCCGCCCGGGCCGAGCTGGTGCGGCTGATGCAGGACAACCACGGCCGCGCCACCTTTGGCGCCTCGGGCCTGGACGAGGATCTGGAGATGATCCGCGACCAGTTCCGCCGCTATGCCGAGGAGCGCGTCATCCCCAATGCCCATGAATGGCACCTGAAGGACCAGCTGATCCCGATGGAGATCATCGAGGAGCTGGCGGAACTCGGCGTCTTCGGCCTGACCATCCCCGAGGAATTCGGCGGGCTCGGCCTGTCCAAGGCCTCGATGGTGGTGGTGACCGAAGAGCTGTCGCGCGGCTATATCGGCGTCGGCTCGCTGGGCACGCGCAGCGAGATCGCGGCCGAGCTGATTCTCTGCGGCGGCACCGAGGCGCAGAAGGCCAAGTGGCTGCCGAAGCTGGCCTCGGGCGAGATCCTGTCCACGGCGGTCTTTACCGAGCCGAACACCGGCAGCGACCTCGGGTCGCTGCGCACCCGCGCGGTGAAGGACGGCGAGGACTGGGTCGTCACCGGCAACAAGACCTGGATCACCCATGCGCAGCGCACCCATGTCATGACGCTGCTGGCGCGAACCGATCCGAACAGCACCGACTGGCGCGGGCTGTCGATGTTCCTGGCCGAAAAGACCCCGGGCACCGACGACGATCCCTTCCCGACCCCCGGCATGACCGGCGGCGAGATCGAGGTGCTGGGCTATCGCGGCATGAAGGAATACGAGCTAGGCTTCGACGGCTTCCGCGTGAAGGGCGAGAACCTGCTGGGCGGCGAGCCGGGGCGCGGCTTCAAGCAGCTGATGGAAACCTTTGAATCGGCTCGGATTCAGACCGCGGCCCGCGCCGTCGGCGTGGCGCAATGCGCGGCCGAGATCGGCATGCGCTATGCCATCGACCGCAAGCAGTTCGGCAAGTCGCTGATCGAATTCCCCCGCGTGGCCGACAAGCTGGCCATGATGGCGGTCGAGATCATGATCGCCCGCCAGCTGACCTATTTCAGCGCCTGGGAAAAGGACCACGGCCGGCGCTGCGATCTCGAGGCCGGCATGGCCAAGCTCCTGGGCGCCCGCGTTGCCTGGGCCGCCGCCGACAACGCGCTGCAGATCCACGGCGGCAACGGCTTTGCGCTGGAATACACCATCAGCCGCGTGCTTTGCGACGCCCGCATCCTGAACATCTTCGAGGGGGCGGCCGAGATCCAGGCCCAGGTTATTGCACGCAGGCTACTGGACTAGGATGAAATTCCGGCCCCTGCTGGACAGCGGGGGCCGTTCAGGCATTATGGCGGCAACAACAGAACCGGAGCTGCCAATGACTCGCATCCCCCTGATTTCCGCGGCGATTTCTGCCACGCTGGGCCTTGCCGCCTGCGAGCCGACCGCGCCCTCGACCCCCGGCTCGAACGTGCCGACCGGCCCCTATGTGCTGGTCGGCATCGGCTCGGACACGGTGCCGCAGCGCAATGTCGGCATGACCATCGAGGCCGACGGTTCGATCTCGGGCCAGGCGCCCTGCAACCACTATTCCGCGCCGCAGACCGCCGAGCCGCCGGGCTTTGCCCTGGGTGCGCTGACCACGACCAGAATGGCCTGCTCGGGCAAGGCCGGCCAGCTGGAATCGCGCTATTTCCAGGCGCTCTCGGGCGCCAACGGCATCGCCTATGAAGGCGGCGTGCTGACCATCAAGGGGCCGACCTACCTGACCTACGAGCCGGGCTATCGCAAGGAGAAGTGATCGGGCGCCGCGCCCCCTCGCAAAAAGGAGCGGACGATGCGGACAATCCTGCTTGCCCTGCCGCTGGCCCTGGCGGCCTGCGTTACGGAAGCCGAAACCGATGCGGCCATCCCCGGCGATTACGCGCTGATCGCGGTCGAGGGGATCGCGGTCTCGGGCGTGCCGACGCTGCGCATCGCCGAGGATGGCGCGGTTTCGGGGCAGGGCCCCTGCAACAGCTTCACCGGCCGCAACCGGGCCAGGCTGCCGGCGCTGGACCTGGGCGCGCTGGCGACCACACGGCGCGCCTGCCTGCAGGAGGGCGGCGAGCAGGCTTTCTTCCAGGCGCTCGCCGCGGTGCGCGAGGCGCGGCGCGAGGGTGACGCGCTGGTCATGACCGGACCCGATGTCACCATTCGCTGGAAGGTCGTGACCCCGTAAGCCGCGCCACCAGCCGGGCGCGGGCGGCGGGCAGCGGCCTGCCGACATGGACCTCGGCTAGCCGGACATGCAGGAAATGCCCGGTCAGCGCCAGGGCATCCGCCAGTCCGCCATTGCCGCGTCCGCCCAGCATCGCCGGCAGCGGCAACAGCCGCGGCGCCCAGTCGCCCGCCGCCTGTGCCGACACCGCCCGGCCCGAGCGCGGGCTGACATAGGCCAGCCCCTCGCGCGCGCCGGTGACGGCGCAGCGGCTCAGGTCCAGGCCGAAGCCCAGCTCATCGAGCAGCCGCATTTCCCAGCGCAGATAGGCCTCGGACCAATCGGCGCCGGCATCCATCAGGTCCAGCAGCAGCTCGGTGGCATCCGTCAGCCGCGGATGCGGGTCGCGCTCGGGCAGGGCCCAGGCCAGCAGCGCCGTCACCGCATTGACTCCGGCCAGCGCATCCGCCCCGGCGATCAACCCCGGCCGCGCCCGGCCCGGCTCGACCGCAAAGGTGCCCAGCTGGTCCTCCAACCGCGCCCGCCAGCGCAGGCTGACCCGGTTGCCCGGTTGCAGCATGGCCGCGCGCCTGGCGCTGGCGCCGCCCGGCACCAGCCCGCGCATCAGCCCTGCCTCGCGCGTCAGCACGGTCAGGATCACGGCGTTCTCGCCATGCCTCGCGCCGGTCATCACGCTGGCCTCGCCGCTCCATTCCATCACGCCGCCTTTCCTTCCGCGCCACCCTGCCGCAATCTGGGGGCCAGGAACAAGGAGACAGCGATGCTGAAGCAATGGACCGAATCCCAGCCGCGCCTGGTCGAGGTGGCGGCCGGCCGCGCCCCGGCCGATCTGGTGATCCGGGGCGGGCAATGGGTGAACGTCCACACGCGCGAGGTGATCCCCGGCATCGACGTGGCGGTGGCGGACGGTCGCGTCGCCTATGTCGGCCCCGATGCCGGCCCCGCGATCGGCCCCGACACGCAGCTGATCGAGGCGGCGGGCCGCTTCATGGTCCCGGGCCTGATCGACGCGCATATGCATGTCGAATCGGGGATGCTGACGCCGGCGGGCTTTGCGGCGGCGGTGATCCCGCATGGCACCACGACGATCTTTCACGACCCGCATGAGATCGCCAATGTGCTGGGCCTTGAAGGCGTGCGGCTGATGCGCGACGAATCGCTGATCCAGCCCATCAGCATGTTCACCCAGATGCCCAGCTGCGCGCCCTCGGCCCCCGGCCTGGAAACCACGGGCCAGCCCATCACCGAGGGCGAGGTGGCGCAAGCCATGGGCTGGGAGGGCATCGTGGCCCTGGGCGAGATGATGAATTTCCCCGGCGTCGCCGCGGGCGACCGCCAGATGCTGGCCGAGATCGCCGCGTCCCGCGCGGCGGGCAAGACCGTCGGCGGCCATTACGCCAGCCCCGACCTTGGCCGGCCCTTCCACGCCTATGTCGCCGGCGGCGCCAATGACGACCACGAGACCACTTCGGAGGAGCAGGGCATCGCCCGCGTCCGCCAGGGCATGGGCTGCATGATGCGGCTCGGCTCGGCCTGGTACGACGTGGCAAGCCAGATCACCGCGATCACCGAAAAGGGCCTCGACCCGCGCTTCTTCATCCTCTGCACCGACGACAGCCATTCCGGCACGCTGGTCCATGACGGCCACATGAACCGGGTGGTGCGCCACGCCATCGCCTGCGGCTGCGAGCCGCTGGTGGCGATCCAGATGGCGACGATCAATACCGCGAGCCACTTCGGCCTGGAACGCGAACTCGGCAGCATCACCCCCGGCCGCCGGGCCGACCTGATCCTGACCAGCGACCTCAGGACCCTGCCCATCGAGATGGTGGTCGCCCAAGGCAGGCTCGTGGCCGAGAACGGCCGCCTGCTGGTCGCCTGCCCGCGTATCGACTGGCCAAAGAGCGCCCGCAACTCGGTCCACCTGGGCAAGACCCTGACCGCCGGCGACTTCGAAATCCGCGCCACCGGCGACAGCGCCCGCGTCCGCGTCATCGGCGTGGTCGAGAACCAGGCCCCGACCCGCGCGCTGGAGGCCAGCTTGCCGATCCGCGACGGCGTGATCGAGGGCCAGGGCGAGACCTGCCAGATCGCGCTGGTCGAACGCCACCGCGGCACCGGCGGCGTGGTCAACGGCTTCGTCACGGGCTTCGGCTATCGCGGCCGGGTCGCGGTCGCCTCGACGGTCGCGCATGATAGCCACCACATGATCGTCGTCGGCACCGACCGTCAGACCATGGCCGCGGCCGCGAACCATCTGGGCCACGTCGGCGGCGGCGTCACCGTCTTCCGGGACGGCGCGGAACTCGCCAGCGTTGCCCTGCCCATCGCCGGGCTGATGTCCGACCGCCCGGCCGAGGAGGTCGCCGCGGCCGCCCAGGCCATCGTCCAGGCGATGCAGGATTGCGGCTGCACGCTCAACAACGCCTATATGCAGCACTCGCTCTTGGCGCTGGTGGTGATCCCGGAACTGCGCATCTCGGACCTGGGGCTGGTCGACGTTACCCGCTTCGAACTGGTGGACCTGATGCTCGACCCCTGAGTTTCACCGTTTCCCAAAGACCCGGATCGACGCGCAACCGGCTTCTTTGCTCTTCAAATACCCATGGCGAGGCTCGAGGTCTCGCCCTGCCGCTCGACCGCCAGGAACTGCGCCCGGCCCCGCAGCGCTTCGAACAGCTCGGGCCCGGTGCCGGTCAGCAGGCTCTGCGCTTCCAACCCGCAGATCTCGTCGTAAAGCGCGGCGCGGCGGTCGGCGTCCAGATGCGCCGCCACCTCATCGAGCAGCAGCACCACGCTTTCCCCGGCCAGCGCCCGCGCATTGGCAAGGATCATCGACAGCAGCAGGGCCTTCTGCTC
Organism: Paracoccus sp. DMF; assembly: GCF_004407025.1. Classification (NCBI taxonomy): domain Bacteria; kingdom Pseudomonadati; phylum Pseudomonadota; class Alphaproteobacteria; order Rhodobacterales; family Paracoccaceae; genus Paracoccus; species Paracoccus sp. DMF. The sequence goes on along the minus strand of NZ_SOKV02000020.1, from coordinate 37,960 downwards.
GCCGGTCGAGGACAGCGCCGCGGGCATGGCCCGCGGCCCCCAATGCGCGCCCAGGTCGGCGCGATGCGGGCCGGTCAGCGTGCGTCCGGCGGCCATGTCGCGGGGGCGGCCCTCGGCCAGCCGGGCGGCGATTCGCGCGGGGTCGGGATCGTCCGCGAACCCTTCGCCCGGCAGCAGCGCCAGGCTGGCCGCGGGGAAGGCGGTCCCGGCCCCGTCCTGCGCCGCCGTGATGCGGGCGATGGCATCCAGCCGGTTGCGGGTGACGGCCGCGCCGGTCTCGGCCATCTGCGCCTCCAGCGCCCGATACCAGCCGGCATCGCGGACATCGTCCTTGAGCAGCCGGTTGCGCTCGCGCATGGCCTTTTCGTAACCCAGCGCATCCTCGGCATGGCCGGGGGCAAAGCTCAGCGTCACCCGGTCGAGGAAGCGCCGCCGCGCTTCGGGGGCGTCGGTCCACAGCCGGTCCATGGCCGGGGTCAGCCAGATCACCCGCATCAGCCGGCCAAGCGCGATCTGGGTCGAGGGCTTGTCGTCGATCGCCACCTCGCGCGGCTGGCCGGGCAGGGCGCGGGTCGCGACCTCGTGCTCGGCGATCCGGGCGCGGATCTGCCAGCCGACCTCCGGCCCCTTGCGGGCCTGGTCGCCGGGCGCGGCGCCGCGCATGCCGCGGCCAGGCGACAGCATCGAGATCGCTTCCAGAATATTGGTCTTGCCCGCGCCATTCGGCCCGTGGATCGCCACCGGCCGGTGGTCCAGGTCGATGTCGAGCCGGGCCCAGCTGCGGAACTGGGCCAGGTGCAGCCGGGAAAGCGTCACACGCGCATCGGCATCACGACATAGACCGCGCTGGTGTCGCCGCCCTCGCGGATCAGCGCCGCGTCGCCCGAGCCGTTGAACAGGAAGACCGCGTTCTCGCGCTCGATCTGGCTGGCGATCTCGTGCAGGTATTTGGCGTTGAAGCCGATCTCCAGCGGCTCGTCGGCATAGGCCACGGGCAGTTCCTCGTCGGCCGCGCCGGCATCGGGGGCGTTCACCGACAGCACCAGCCGGTCCTCGTCCAGGGAGAGCTTGACGGCGCGCGAACGTTCGCTGCTGACCGTCGCCACCCGGTCCACCGCCTTGGCGAAATCGCCGGCATCGACCTCCAGCTTGCGGGCATTGCCCGAGGGGATCACGCGGCTGTAATCCGGGAAGGTGCCGTCGATCACCTTCGAGGTCAGCGTGATGGTCGGCGTCGCGAACCGCACCTTGGTCTCGCTGACCGAAACCGCGATCTCGGTCTCGTCATTGTCCAGAAGTTTCTTCAGCTCGCCCACGGTCTTGCGCGGCACGATCACGCCGGGCATGGCCTCGGCCCCCTGGGGCAGGGGGGCGTCGATGCGGGCCAGCCGGTGGCCGTCGGTCGCGACGCAGCGCAGGCTGGGGCCGTCCTCGCCTTCGGCCACATGCATGTAGACGCCGTTCAGGTAATAGCGGGTTTCCTCGTTCGAGATGGCGAATTTCGACTTGTCGAACAGCCGGCGCAGCACCGCCGCCGGAGCCGAGAAATTCGCCGAATATTCCGACGAGGACATGACCGGGAAATCCTCGCGCGGCAGGGTCGCGAGGCTGAAGTTCGACCGCCCCGCCTGCACCGAGAGCCGCTGCGAGGCCGCGTCCAGGCTGAGTTGCACCAACGCGCCGTCCGGCAGCTTGCGGGCGATGTCGTTCAGCATCGAGGCCGAGACCGTGGTCGCGCCCGGCCGCTCGACCTGGGCCGCAGCCCGGTCCACGATCTCGGTATCAAGATCGGTGGCGCGCAGGCTGACGCCTTCGGGCGTGGCCTCGATCAGCACATTGGCCAGGATCGGGATGGTGTTGCGACGCTCGACGACGGACTGGGCCTGAGAGACCGCCTTCACCAGATCGGCACGTTCAATCGAAAATTTCATGGTCGGTCCTCAAGTCGATCTTGCGCGGCGGCGCGGGGCGCCAATTTGGCACAATTCCGCACAAGGTCAAGCGGATGGATCAGGCTTCCAGCAGCCGGCGCAACAGGTCGATATCTTCGGCCAGGCTGCGGTCCGCGCCGCGCAATTCCTCGATCTTGCGCACGCCATGCATGATGGTGGTGTGATCCCGGCCGCCGAAGCGGCGACCGATCTCGGGCAGGCTGCGCGAGGTCATCTGCTTGGACAGATACATGGCGATCTGCCGCGGCCGGGCGACGGTGCGCACCCGCTTCGGGCCGATCATGTCGGCGAGGCGGATGTTGTAATGCTCGGCGACCTTGCGCTGAATTTCCTCGATGGAAACCTTGCGATCATTGGCGCGCAGGATGTCGGCCAGGCATTCCTGCGTCATGTCCAGCGTGATCTCGCGCCCCATCAGGCTGGCGAAGGCAAACAGCCGCTGCAACGCGCCCTCCAGCACCCGGACATTCGAGGTGATGCGATGCGCGAGGAACTCCAGCACGCCCGGCGCGATCAGCAGGCCGGGATATTGCGCGCGGAAGCTGTCGGTCTTGCTTTGCAGGATGCCCAGCCGCAGCTCGTAATCGGTCGGGTGCAGGTCCACGACCAGGCCGCATTGCAGGCGCGACTTGATGCGCTCTTCCATGTCCTTGATCTCGCCCGGCGCGCGGTCGGCCGAGATGACGATCTGCTTGCCCTGATCGACCAGGGTGTTGAAGGTGTGGAAGAATTCCTCCTGCGTGCTGTCCTTGCCGGCGATGAACTGCACGTCATCGACCATCAGCACCGAGACGGTGCGGAACAGCTCCTTGAAATCCATCACGGTGCGGTCGCGCAGCGCCTGGACGAAGCGATACATGAACTGCTCGGCGGACAGATAGAGCACCCTGGCCTCGGGCTGGCGGATCTGGATCTCGCGCGCGATGGCATGCATCAGGTGGGTCTTGCCCAAGCCAACGCCGCCGTAAAGGAACAGCGGGTTGAAGGTCACCGGCCCGCCCTCGGCCACGCGGCGCGCGGCGGCATGGGCCAGCTCGTTGGGCTTGCCGACGACGAAATTCTCGAAGGTGAAGCGGCTGTCCAGCGGCGCGGCCAGTTCCTCGTCCACCGCGGCGCGGGGCGTCGGGCGCTTCACCGCGGGGGCGGCGGCCGGCGGGCGGGCCGAGGCGCTGCGGGTCTCGAAGCTCAGCCGCTGCACCGGGCCGCCGACGCGGTCCAGCACCTTCAGGATGTCGTCGCTGTAGTGGCGCGAGACCCAGTCGGACAGGAAGCGGGTCGGGCAGGCGATGGTCGCGGTGCCCTCGGCGACGCCGGTCAGGCGCAGCGGTTCGATCCAGGTCGAGAAACTGTCGGCTCCGACGATCTTCTGAAGTTCCGCACGCGCCTGTCCCCAAACTGTGTCCATTGTCTCGCCCAAGTCCGTCTCTTGTCCCCGATCTCTGCCGGATTCCCGGCATGAGGCGCCTTGCACCGGCCCGACGGACAAATTTCGGCAACAGGACATCCGGCGCCGCCGAAGCGTCGCGCAGAGCCGTCCTGCGGCCGAAACGTTCAGACACGAAACGCAGGCCGGTGGCAGCCGGCTTGCGCGTCATCGGTAGCGGATCCTTAATTGATCCTGCTGCCGCTCCAGCGGGTGGCGGTCGTGCTGACCGCTGAAGCATGTCCCCCAGGCGCGATGGTGAATCGCAGGGACGAAGCTAGCAAGAACCGCCGCCGCCCAGCAACCGATCTTCGCGCTTGACAGTCACTTTGCCGCATCGAATCTGACTGGAGCCGCCGGCGCGGCGAGCGATCCCGCAAATCCTTGATTTTCCGGGGGAAAACCAGCGGCTCTTCATGCGAAAGGGCGCGCTCCAGAGGAGTGCGCCCCTAAATCTTGCACCCGACAGTTGCGCAAATGCCGCATCCGTCGGGGTGGTCCGGCGGCCGATCAGGCCGTGGCCAGCGCCTTCACCCGGGCCGCGAGGCGCGAGATCTTGCGCGAGGCGGTGTTCTTGTGGACGACGCCCTTGGTGACGCCGCGCATCAGTTCCGGCTGGGCGCTTTTCAGGGCTTCGGCGGCCGCGGCGGCATCGCCCGAGGCCAGCGCCTCTTCGACCTTGCGCAGATAGGTGCGGATGCGCGAGCGGCGCGCCTTGTTGACGGCGGTGACCCGCTCGATCTGGCGGGCGCGTTTCTTGGATTGGGGCGTGTTGGCCATGGGTCCTGTCTTTCTCTCGTAATCTCTGTCACGCAAAAGCCCCACGGCACCGTCCCCGAAAGGACGGTCATGATTCTTGCCTTAAGCGGGCCCACGCGCATGTAAGCCCGGGCCTATACAGCGCCCCGGGCCGAAAGCCAAGCCCAATCAGCGATCGCGGAACTGCGGCTCGCGCTTTTCCAGGAAGGCGGCCATGCCTTCCTTCTGGTCCTCGGTTGCAAACAGCGCCTGGAAGGTGCGGCGCTCGAACAGCACGCCCTCGTGCAGCGTGGTCTCATAGCTGCGGTTCACGGCCTCCTTGGCGGCGACGGTGGCGATCTGCGACTTCTCGGCGATCTTCTTGGCCACCGCCATCACCTCGGCCAACAGCTTCGCGGCCGGCACCACGCGGCTGACCAGGCCCGAGCGCTCGGCCTCGGCCGCATCCATGAAGCGGCCGGTCAGGTGCATGTCCATCGACTTCGACTTGCCGACAAAGCGGGTCAGGCGCTGGGTGCCGCCGATGCCGGCGATGACGCCCAGGTTGATCTCGGGCTGGCCGAATTTCGCATTGTCGGCGCAGATGATGAAGTCGCAGGCCATGGCCAGCTCGCAGCCGCCGCCCAGCGCATAGCCCGACACGGCGGCGATGATCGGCTTGCGGGCCGCGGTGATGCGGTCGATCTCGTCGCCGAAGATATTGCCGGTATAGACGTCGACGAAGCTCTTGCCGGACATCTCCTTGATGTCGGCGCCGGCGGCGAAGGCCTTCTCGCTGCCGGTCAGCACGATGCAGCGCACCTTCTCGTTGCGGTCGGCCTCGGTCACGGCATCCGCCAGCTCGCCCATCAGCTGCGAGTTCAGCGCGTTCAGCGCCTCGGGCCGGTTCAGCCGGATCAGGGCCACATAGTCGTCGATCTCGACGGTCAGGGTCTGGTAAGCCATCATCTCATCGCCTTTCGAACCAAATTGACCGCGACTCGTAACAAAAGCGCGACCGCAAGGCCAGCGCGCTTCTTTGCTCGGGAAATACCCCCACCGGAGGCAGGCGGGCCGGGCTCACCTCTGGCAATGCGGACAGAAATAGCTCGACCGGCCCGATTGCGCGATGCGTTCGACGGTGGCGCCGCAGCCATGGGGGCAGGGCGCGCCCTCGCGGCCATAGACGCGGAAGGAATGCTGGAAATAGCCCAGTTCTCCCGTCGCCTGCCGGTGGTCGCGCAAGGACGAGCCGCCGGCGGCGATGGCTTCCTCGAGCACGGCGCGGATATGGCCGACCAGCGCCGCGATTTCCGGGGCCGTGACCTGCCCCGCCAGCCGGCGCGGGTCGATGCCGGCGCGAAACAACGCCTCGGAGACATAGATATTGCCCAGGCCCGCGACGATGCGCTGGTCCAGCAGCGCCGCCTTGACCGGGCTGCGCCGCCCGGCGAAGGCCGCCGCCAGGACCGCCGGGGTGAATTCCGGCGACAGCGGCTCGGGGCCCAACTGCGCCAGCAGCGGATGCGCGGCGCCGGGCGCGACCAGGTCCACCATGCCGAATCGGCGCGCGTCGTTGAAGGTGATGCGGGTGCCCTGGTCGGTCCAGAACACCACATGGTCGTGGCGCGGCAGGATGGCCGGGTCGCGGTGGAAATCACCCTGCGACTCGCCCTCGATCAGCATCCTGCCCGACATGCCCAGATGCAGCAGCAGGCTGCCGCGATCCTGAAGATCGGCGAGGATATACTTGGACCGCCGCCGCAGCCCCGTCACCCGTGCGCCGGTCAGCACCTGCACCAGGTCCGGCGGCAGCGGCCAGCGCAGGTCGGGACGGCGCGCCTCGGCCCGGGCGATGACATGGCCCTCGAGATGCGGCGCAAGGCCACGGCGGACGGTTTCGACCTCGGGCAGTTCTGGCATTTCTTTTCCATTCGTCGCATGGTGCGCCGCGCGCTTTCGGACTATCTGGGCGCGAAACGACGGATGGACAAGCGCGATGACCGACGACCCCAGCAAGCAAACCCATTTCGGCTTTCGCACCGTGGCCGAAAAGGACAAGGCCGGGCTGGTCCATGGCGTCTTCTCGCGCGTGGCCTCGCGCTATGACGTGATGAACGACCTGATGAGCATGGGCATCCACCGGGTCTGGAAAACCGCGATGATGGACTGGCTGGCGCCGCGCGACGGCCAGCACCTGCTGGACGTGGCCGGCGGCACCGGCGACATCGCCTTCCGCTTCCTGGAACGCGCCCGGGACGCCCGCGTCACCGTCTGCGACATGACCGAGTCGATGCTGGTCGAGGGCAGGAAGCGCGCCGAGGCCGGCAAGCTGGCGGATCGCCTGGCCTGGGTCACCGGCGACGCGATGGCGCTGCCCTTCGCCGACGACAGCTTCGACCGCTACACGATCAGCTTCGGCATCCGCAACGTCACCCGCATCCCCGACGCGCTGGCCGAGGCGCGCCGCGTGCTGAAGCCCGGCGGCCGGCTGATGGTTCTGGAGTTCAGCCAGATCCCGGTGCCGATGCTGCAATGGGCCTATGACCGCTATTCCTTCAACGTCATCCCGGTGATGGGCCAAGTCGTCGCGAACGACCGCGACAGCTACCAATACCTGGTCGAATCGATCCGCAAGTTCCCCGAGCAGGAAACCTTTGCCGAGATGATCCGCGCCGCCGGCTTCGGCCGGGTGCAATGGCGCAACCTGTCCATGGGCATCGCCGCGCTGCATTCCGGCTGGAAGCTGTAACGATGCGCGGCCCGCACAACATCTGGCGGCTGGTCCGCACCGGCGCCACGTTCGAGCGCACCGGCGCGATGAAAGTGGCGCTGGACGCGGCCGAGGCTCCGGCCCGCGTCCGCGTCGCCGCCCGCATCCTGGGCTGGCCCTTCGCCTGGCTGGGCTACAAGGGCGATCCGTCCCTGCCGCCCGTCACCCGTGCCATCACCGCGCTGGGGCCGGCCTATATCAAGTTCGGCCAGATCCTTTCCACCCGCCCGGACGTGGTGGGGCCGGAACTGGCCGACCAACTCGCCATGCTGCAGGACCGGCTGCCGCCGTTTCCCCAGGACCAGGCCCGGCGCATGGTCGAGGCCGATCTCGGCCGCCCGATCGAGGCGCTGTTCAGCGAATTCGCCGAGCCGGTGGCGGCGGCCTCGATCGCGCAGGTCCATCGCGGCCGCCGCGCCGACACCGGGCGCGAGGTCGCGGTCAAGGTCCTGCGCCCAGGCATCGAGGGCGCTTTCCGCCGCGACATCGACGCCTTCCACTTCGCCGCCGGCATGATCGAGCGGCTGTCGCCCGCGACCCGCCGCCTGCGCCCGCGCGACGTGGTGGCGCATTTCGAATCCGTGGTCATGGGCGAGCTGGACCTGCGGCTCGAGGCCGCTTCGGCCTCGGAATTCGCCGAGAACACCGAGGGCGACACCGGCATGCAGGTGCCGAAGCCGCATTGGCACCTGTCGGCGCGGCGCGTGCTGACCAGCGACTGGGCCGAGGGCCTGCCGATGGGCGATGTCGAGGGGCTGCGCGCCGCCGGCCACGACCTGCCGACCATCGCCGCCCGCGTGCTGCAACTGTTCCTGCAGCACGCGCTGCGCGACGGCTATTTCCACGCCGACATGCACCAGGGCAACCTGAAGGTTGCGGTGAATGGCGATGTCATCATCTATGACTTCGGCATCATGGGCGAGATCGACGAATACACCCGCCGCGTCTATGCCGAGATCCTGATGGGCTTCATCCGCCGCGATTACGAGCGCGTGGCGCGGGTGCATTTCGAGGCGGGCTATGTCCCGCGCGACCGCGACATCAAGGAATTCTCCCGCGCGCTGCGGGCGGTGGGCGAGCCGATCTTCGGCGCCGATGCCAGCCAGATCTCGATGGCCAATCTGCTGGCCTATCTCTTCGAGGTCACGGAACGCTTCGGCATGGCGACGCGGACCGAGCTGATTCTTCTGCAGCGCACCATGGTGGTGGTCGAGGGCGTGGCGCGCAGCCTCGACCCGCAGATCAACATCTGGCAGGTCGCGCGGCCGGTGGTCGAAAGCTATATCCGCGACAACCTCGGCCCCAAGGCCGCGGCGCGCGACCTGGGCCGCGCCGTCCAGGTGCTGGGCCGCTTCGCGCCGCTGCTGCCGGAATTCCTGGAACGCCGCATGCCCGAGCTGCTGCGCGAGCCGCAGATCGTCGCGGTGCCGGTCCGCCGGGGCAGGGGTATGGCCCTTGGCGTGGTCCTGGGGGCTGCGCTGGCGCTTTCCGGCGTGGCGCTGGGGCTGTGGCTGGGCTGAAGCGGCGAACCGGGGTTGAGCGTCCCGGGGCTTTGGCCTAACGCTGTGGCATGCGAATCCTCTATCTAGGCGATGTGATGGGGCGCGCCGGTCGGCGCGCCATTTCGGAAGGGCTCGAACCGCTGAAGCAGCGGCTGGGGGTCGATTTCACCATCGTGAACGGCGAGAACGCCAGCGGCGGCATGGGGCTGACGGGGGGGCACGCCAAGCTCATACTCGATTCGGGTGCCGATTGCGTGACACTGGGCGACCATGCCTTCGACCAGAAGGAAATGCTGTCCTTCATCGAGACCGAGCCGCGCATCATCCGGCCGCTGAACTATTCCAAGGTCGCGCCCGGCCGCGGCGCGCGGGTGTTCGAGGCGACGCGCGGCCGCAAGGTGCTGGTGGCGCAGGCGCTGGGCCAGGTCTTCATGAAGCGGCCCTTCGACGACCCGTTCTCGGCCCTCGACGCGGTGCTGAAGGCGCATCCGCTGGGCGGGCTGGTGCAGGCGACGGTGGTCGACATCCATGCCGAGGCCACCAGCGAGAAGATGGCCGTCGGGCATTTCTGCGACGGCCGCGCCAGCCTGGTCGTCGGCACCCATACCCATGTGCCGACCGCCGACACGATGATCCTGAACCGCGGCACCGCCTATCAGTCCGATGCCGGCATGTGCGGCGACTATGACAGCGTCATCGGCATGGAAAAGACCGAGCCGCTGCGCCGCTTCCTGACCGGCATGTCCAGCGAGCGCTTCACCCCGGCCGAGGGCGAGGCGACGCTCTGCGGCGTGCTGGTGACCACCGACGACCGCACCGGCAAGGCCAGCGCGGTGCAGGCGTTGCGCACGGGCGGCAGGCTGGATCCCACGCCCGCCGGCGCCTGAGCGGGAAAGCCATGCTGTTTCGCTTGCGGCGGTGGAGAAAATAATTCTAATACCCCACCGAAAGGGCCGTGATTAACAGCGCCTCTGGACAGGATCTTCATGCTGGGTTTCGAACTGACCGGGACGAATGCGGCCATCGCCATGCTGGTCATCATCGTCGTGATGTTCATCGAATTCGTCCGCGAGCGGAACCCGCCCGAGGTGGTGGCGATCGGCACCGCGGCGGTGCTGATGCTGCTGGGCCTGCTGCCGGTCAAGGACGCGGCCTCGGTGCTGTCGAACGCGGCGCCCTGGACCATCGCCTTCATGTTCCTGATCATGGGCGGCCTCTTGCGCACCGGCGCGCTCGAGATCATGTCGCGGCTGGTGACGGCGCGGGCCGATAGCCGCCCGCTGCTGACGCTGTGCGGGCTTTTCGGCTTCGTCATCCTGGCCTCGGCGATCATGAACAACACGCCGGTGGTGGCGGTGATGATCCCGATCTTCATCCAGCTGGCGCTGCGGCTGGGCACCTCGCCGTCGAAATTCCTGATGCCGCTCAGCTATTTCACCATCCTTGGCGGCATGATCACGCTGATCGGCACCTCGACCAACCTGCTGGTCGACGGCGTGGCGCGCGAGGCCGGCATGGTGCCGTTCTCGATCTTCGAGATCGCGCCGGTCGGCATCGCCATCACCCTGGCCGGCATCGCCTATTTCGCGCTGATCGGCTGGCGGCTTCTGCCCGAGCGCACCTCGCTGGCCGGTTTCCTCGGCACCCGGCGCGGCATGAAATATTTCACCGAGGTCGCCGTGCCCGCCGATTCCAGCCTGGCCGGCATGAACGTGAACGAGGTGCCGCTGTTCAGGCGCGACGCGGTGCGGGTGATCGACGTGCTGCGCGGCGACCTGTCGCTGCGCCGCAACCTGGCCGAGGTGGTGCTGGAGCCGGGTGACCGCGTGGTGCTGCGCTCGGAAATGGCCGAACTGCTCGAGATGCAGGCCAACAAGAATTTCCAGATGGTCGACAAGCTGAGCTCGGTCGCGACCGAGACGGTCGAGGTGCTGATCTCGCCCGGCGCGCGGCTGGTGGGCCGGCGGCTGGGCGACATGCGCCTGCGCCGCCGCTATGGCGTCTATGTCCTGGCCGCGCATCGCCGCAGCCAGAACATCGGCCGCCAGCTCGACGACCTGGTGGTGCAGGTCGGCGACACGCTGCTGCTGGAAGGCGCGCCCGAGGACATCGGCCGCCTTGCCGCCGACATGGAACTGGTCGATGTCTCGCGGCCCTCGGCGCGGCCCTATCGCCGCTCCAAGGCGCCGATCGCGGTGCTTTGCCTCTTGGCGGTGGTGTCGCTGGCGGCGCTGGACGTGGCGCCGATCATGGCGCTGTCCTTCGTCGCGGCCGCGATCATCCTGATCACGCGCTGCGTCGATGCCGAGGAGGCCTTCGAATTCGTCGATGCCCGGCTGATGGCGATGATCTTTGCCATGCTGGCGGTGGGCGAGGCGCTGGAACATACCGGCACCGTGACCTTGGTGGTGGATTTCGTCGCGCCCTGGCTGCGCGGGCTGCCGCCCTTCGCCACGCTGATCGCGGTCTATTTCCTGGGCCTGGTGATGACCGAGATCCTGTCGAACAATGCCGTGGCGGTGCTGCTGACGCCGGTCGCCATCGCGCTGGCCCAGTCGCTGGGCCACGATCCGCGCGCCTATGTCGTGGCGGTGATGTTCTCGGCCACCGTCGCCTTCGCGACGCCCATCGGCTATCAGACGCATCTGATGGTCTATGGTCCCGGCGGCTACAAGTTCAGCGATTTCGTCAAGGTCGGCGTGCCCCTGGACATCATCTGCGGCATCGTCGCCTGCCTGACCATCCCGCTGTTCTGGCCGCTCTAGGCGGCAACGCGGTCGTGGCGTCGCGGCTGCTGGGGTATTTGGGAAACAAAGAAGGCGATCCTTTGGGATGCGCGCTTCCTTGTGGCCTTCTTTGTTGTGCAAATACCCAGGCAGCGGCGCCACCGGCGCGGCGCGTCAATCCTGGCCGAAACCTTGCCGCACCGCCGCTTCGGCCTTGGCGGAAAGCGTCTTGCGGGTCTCTTCCGCGACCGGGATCGGCGGCAGCAGCCGCACCGTGACCGCGCCCTGGCGCGGCTCGGCCAAAACCGCCAGCAGATGCGGACCCAGCGCCATGCTGCCCCACCAGCCATAGAAGCGCGGGTCGCGGCCCGGCGGGGCGTGGTAATGCGCGCTCATCGGCTGGATCGCCAGACCCTGGGGCAGGGCGGGGTCGAGGAAGCCCTGGAACAGGGTCGGCTTGAAGGGCAGCACGCGGCGCCCGTCGCTGCTGGTGCCTTCGGGAAAGAACAGCAGCCGGTGGCCGGCGCGGGTGCGGGCGGCGAATTCCTCGGCCTGCCGGCGCGCGAGGCGTGGATCGCGGGTGACGAAATGCGTGTCGGTGACGCGGGTCAGGATATTGATGCCTGGCCAGCCGGCCACCTCGGCTTTCGACACGAAGAACACCGGCATGGCCGCGTTCAGAACGAAGATGTCGAGCCAGCTCGAATGGTTCGCGACCACGGCGCCCGGGCCGCGCAGCGGCCTGCCCTCGCAGCACCAGCGCAGGCCCAGGATCCACAGGCAGAGCCGGCAGACCAGCTGCACATGCGGCCCGGTGACCGGGCGGCGCGGCCCGGCGAAAAGCCGCTCGACCCAACGCATCGGCAGGATCAGGATCACGCCGATCAGCAGCACCGAGACGATGCCCAAGCCCCGCGTCGCCACCAGCAGCCAGCCCAGGGCCGAGGGGCGGGGGATGGCGGGCGGCGTGGCCTCGCCGTGCCAGGTGCCCGGGGAGGTCTCGCTCATTGGCCCTGCCGGGTCTCGTAGAACTTGCGGTGCTTTTCCGACATGGCCTTGGTGTCGACCATCAGGAAGACGTCGGTGGTGTTGAAGGGCCGGTCCAGATAGGCGCCTTCGCCGACCAGCCCGCCCAGCCGCAGATAGGCCTTGATCAGCGCCGGCATGCCGGTCATGGCCGCGCGGCGATCGAGCTCGGCCTCCGGGATCAGGTCCATCGCCTGGAAGCCCTCGGGCCGGGCGCGGGGCCGCAGCGTCGCGGGGGCCAGGTGGTGGTGGTGCAGCCAGCTCAGCGGCTGCGCCAGGGCCTGCGCGTCGGTGCCGTGGAACGAGGCGACGCCGAACAGGATCTCGATCTCGCGGCTCAGCACGTATTCCGCCAGGGCGTTCCACATCAGGAACATGCCCGAGCCGCCGCGAAACGCCGGATCGACGCAGGACCGGCCCAGTTCCAGCAGCGAGCGGCCAGCAGCGCGCAACGACGTCAGGTCATATTCGCTGTCGCAATAGAAGCGGCCGAAGCGCTCGGCCCGGTCGCCCGGCAGCAGCCGGTAGACGCCCACGACATGATCCAGCGCCTGGCGCGAGCGGCGGTTGTCCACCAGCACCAGGTGATCGACCACCGGGTCGAATTCGTCGCGCTCCAGCCGGTCGGCGTGATCGACCATGGCGCCGTCGCCGCCCAGCTCCTCGACGAAGACGCGATAGCGCAGGCGCTGCGCCGCCAGAAGGTCGGTCTCATCCGTGGCAAGACGGGTTTCGAAGAAGGAAGTTTCGGGCGTCATCGTCCGGGCATGGCCTGCCTGTTGGGGATCCGGTCCCGTGTCTAGGCGGGGCTGGACGACATTGCAACCGCGTCCGAACGGGCGGCGCCAAGACCGATTGACTCGCGCAAAAGTTGAATTACTCTGCCCGATGCGTCAGAAAGGATCGCCCGTGACCAGTTCAAGACTGACATGTCTGCCGTCGACCACCTGCTTTCCGGCATGGGTGAAGTTGACGGTGATGCGATCCCCGATGCGCGACTGGACCTGGCCGGTGCCCCATTCCGGCGCGCCCGGGTGGCGCACGATCATGCCCGGCTCCAGGATCTCATTCATCTCACGCCCTTTCCTTCGGCGCTTTGCAGGCTAATTCCTCATGGACGATCTGACAATCCATCGCGATCCCCGGCTGCCCTTCGGAACCGAGCCAGAGCGGCTGGCGGCGCTGGTCAGCTCGCGGCTGTGCCATGACATCGTCTCGCCGCTTGGCGCCATCGGCAACGGGCTGGAGCTGCTGGAACTGTCGGGTGAGTTTCCGGGCATCGCCCGCAGCGCCGAGATGCAGTTGATCGCGGAAAGCGTCGAGGCAGCGCGGGCGCGGATCCGCTGGTTCCGCGTCGCCTTCGGCCATGCCTCGCCCGACCAGCGGCTGAGCCTGTCCGAACTGTCGGCGCTGCTGGCCGATGTCGAGAAGGGCGGCCGCCTCAAGCTGCGGCTCGAGGCCGAGGGCGACCTGCCGCGAGCCGAGGCGCGGATGATCCTCTTGGCGCTGATGTGCCTGGAAACCGCCTTGCCCTGGGGCGGGCGGGTGCTGGTGTGCCGCGGCGCCTCGGGCTGGCGGCTGGTGGCTGAATCGAGCCGCACCAAGCCCGATCCGGCGCTGTGGTCCTGGCTCGACCCGGACGCGACCCGCGCCCGGCCCGAACCGGCCTCCTCCGAGGTGCATTTCCTGCTGCTCGCCGGCTTCGCCCGCGCCGCCGGGCGGCCGCTGAGCTGGGAACTGGACGAGAGCGGCGGCGAGATCGCGTTCTAGGCGCCGTCGAGCGCGCGCGTGAGCCGGCGCAGCAGGCGGGGCGGCAGATCGGGCTCTTCGGCCAGCCGCGCGGCAAGCAGGGTCTCGGCGCGCGGATCGCCCCGTTCCAGCAGCAAAAGCGCCGCCTCGATGGCCGGACCGGGCGGGGCCTCGGCGGCCAGGGCGCGCAACTCTTGCGCCGCGCGCTGCGGGTGACGAGGCAGGGCGGCCTCGGCCAGGCGCAGGCGATAGGCGGGATTGCCGCGCCGCGCGGCGCGGTGCAACTCGCGGATGGCCTGCGGGTCGATGCGGTCCCGAACCAGCATTTCGGCCAAGTGGCCGGTGCCACTGGCGATCACCCCGGTCGCCGGATGGCCGCCATGCGGCAGCGCCACGGCAGTCAGCCCGGGAAAACCCGCCCGCACCCGCGCCGCATGGGCGCGGTCGGCGGCGATGGAGGGATCATAAAGCAGCAGCCCGCCGATGCCGGTGTCGCCTTGTGTTTCCGGCCGCGGCATGGGCTGGCCGATGCGGGCGAATTTCCCGTGCCGGTCGGGATCGAAGGGCGCGACCGCCGGGTCGATCGAATATTGCGGCGAAACCGCCATCACCCGCCGCGCCCGGCAGGCGGCGGAATAAAGCAGCGCCGCATAGCCGCCCATCGAAAAGCCGGTGGCGGTGACCTCGGCATAGGCTGCGGTGGCAAGGGACAGCGCCTGGGCCAGCGCGGCGCTTTGCGGCGACAGGAACCAGTCGCGCCGCGCGGTCTGTACCACCAGCGCGTCGATGCCCAGCCGCCGGGCAAAGCGCGGGCAGGACGGCGGGGTGAAGCCCCGCATCGCCACGTCGCGGCCGTGTTCGAAGGTGACGACGGCCTGCCGGCTCCCGCCCATGCCGCGAAACAGCGTGATGCGGTGACGGTCGTCCTGGTGCAGCCGTTCGGCATCCATCAGGGGCGGATGGTCCCGTCTCCGGTGACCAGGTATTTGAAGCTGGTCAGCTGCTCGGCGCCGACCGGGCCGCGGGCATGCATCTTGCCGGTGGCGATGCCGATCTCGCCGCCCATGCCGAACTCGCCGCCATCGGCGAACTGGGTCGAGGCGTTGCGCATCAGGATGGCGCTGTCGAGACCCTTGAAGAAGCGCTCGGCGGTGGCGTCATTCTCGGTCAGGATCGATTCCGTGTGGCCCGAGCCGTAGCGGCGGATATGCGCGATCGCCTCCTCGACGCCATCGACCAGCCGGACGGCGATGATCTTGTCCAGGAATTCCTGCCCGAAATCCGAGGGCTCGGCCGGCACCGTGCCGGCGATCCGGGCCAATTCGCCCTCGGCCCGCACCTCGACGCCGGCGTCGAGCAGATCCTGCACCAGCACGGCGCCGTGCCTGGTATAGAACTGCCAGTCGATCAGCAGGCATTCGGCGGCGCCGCAGATGCCGGTGCGCCGGGTCTTGGCGTTCAGCACCACGCGGCGGGCCTTCTCCAGGTCGGCGTCGCGGTCGGCATAGACGTGGCAGATGCCTTCCAGATGGGCAAAGACTGGCACCCGGGCTTCCTTCTGCACCAGCCCGACCAGGCCCTTGCCGCCGCGCGGCACGATCACGTCGATGAATTCCTGCGCCCGCAGCATGGCGGCCACCGCCTCGCGGTCGCGGGTCGGCACCATCTGGATCGCCGCCTCGGGCAGGCCGGCCTGCTTGAGCCCCGCGACCAGCGCGTCATGGACGGCGGCCGAGCTTTCCAGGCTTTCCGAGCCGCCGCGCAGGATCACCGCATTGCCGGCCTTCAGCGCCAGGGCAGCGGCATCGGCGGTGACATTGGGCCGGCTTTCGTAGATCACGCCGATGACGCCCAGGGGCGTGGCCACGCGCCGGATATGCAGCCCGTTCGGCCGGTCCCATTCGGCCAGCACCTTGCCCACCGGGTCCGCCTGGGCCGCGACCGAGCGCAGCCCCTCGGCCATGGCGCGGATGCGCGCCGGGTCCAGCTTCAGCCGGTCGAGCATGGCCGGGCTCAGGCCCTTTTCCTCGGCATGGTGCATGTCGAGGACATTGGCGTCGAGGATCGCATCCTCGGCCTTGCGGATCGCCTCGGCCGCACCGATCAGCGCGGCATGCTTGCGCTCGGCCGTGGTCTCGGCCAGCACGGCGGCGGCGTCCCGCGCCTTGCGGCCCATCTCGGCGATCAGCGCATCGGCCTCGGAAGTGGTCAGGTCTTTCATGGCGGCATTCCCTTGCATCGGCCCGAGATAGGACGCTGCGCCACGGATTTCCAGAAGAAAGGGAGGGTGCAGGATTCTGTTGCCAGGCTCCTGCGGGCCCCGCCTTACGCTGCTAGGCGGAAGGACTTGAGTTTCGGTTACCCGAGCTGCTTACGCAGCCAGAGCGACCGGAGCACGGTTGTCGTTGGCAACTGTACATTTTGCACCGATAACGGTGGTAGCTCACCGAGACAAAGCAAACAGCTTTAGACGTTCGTCGATCCTGTTTCGACCCCATGTGCCCCCAACGAGGGAATCTGGTGGAGTCGCCGGGTACCGCCCCCGGGTCCGATCCGCTTATTACCTGCGCGTTTATGTCCATAGCCCGGGCGAACCCGAACGACCCAGATATAGGCGTCGGCCCGGCGGCGCGCAAGAGAGTGGAACGCCGTTCCCCTCTTGCCCCGCTTCGCGGGCCAATTCACCCCTTGGGGTATTTTTCCAACAAAGAAGGGCGGGGCCTGCGGACCGGCCTTCTTTGTTTTCCAAATACCCCTGCGACCGGGCCGATCGCTCGGCGCCGGTCGGGTTCAGGGCGTCAGAAGCCGGCCTTGATCTTTTCGAACTCCTGCAGCTGGCGCTCGCGCTGCTGCGGGTCGTTCGGGGTCTGGGCCAGGATCGGCGCGTCGATGGGCGAGAGGCCCTCCTTCACCGCCGGCTCGTCCTTGATCGTCTCCATGGCGACGGTCGAGGTATGGCCGTAGCCGATGGTGTCCAGCAGGCCCTTGGCCGCCGGCGGGGCGAGCCAGGCGTTGATGAAGTCATAGGCCTTGTCTTCCTTGCCCGGGCCGTTCTTCAGGTTGATGAAGCCGCAGAAGAAGGTCGAGCTGCCCTCCTTGGGCGCGCGCTGGAAGCCGACCGGGAAGCCGTCCTTTTCCAGCAGCACCACGCCGTCGTTCCAGGACCAGGCCACGTCCACCGCACCCGAGGCCATCAGCTGCGCCTGCTCGGCCGGGTCGGCCCAATAGGCGGCGACGTTCTGATGCGCCTGGCGCAGCCAGTCGGCGGCGGCCTTGAACTGCTCGTCCGTGACCTTGGTCCAGTCGGTGGTGCCGGTCGCCAGATAGGCCAGCGCCCAGACGTCATCCGCCGAATCGGGCAGCGACACCCGGCCCTGGTACTTCGGGTCGATGAAGACGTTCAGGCTGGCCACGTCCTCGGCCGGGACGGTGTCCTTGTTATAGGCGATGGCGGTCGCGCCCCAGTCGGTCGGGATATACCAGACGCCCTGGTCGTCCTTGAAGATCGGCGAGTCGAGGAATTTCGGGTCGAGCGTGTCGAAGGCCGGGATCTTCGCGGTGTCCCAGGGCTCGATCAGCCCGGCGTCGCGGTATTTCGACACCATCTGCGAGCAGGGGTGCGCCACGTCCGCCTTGAAGCCCGAGGCGAGCTTCTGATAGGCCTCGTCGTCGTCGCCATAGAAGGCGAATGTCGGGCTGTCGCCGTTCTTGTCGATATAGCCCTGGAAGATCACCGGCTCCTCGAAGCCGGCCCAGTCGAAGACCGTCAATTCGGAATCGGCGGCATGGGCGGCGGTGCCGGCGAGGATCAGCGCAAGGGCGGAGGAACGCAGGAGTTTCATCGGGGGCCTTTCGGATGGGTGGCGGAATGGCCATGACGCTAGCCGGCCCGGGTCCACCTCGCAAGCCTTGCCCGGCGGCCGGCCGGGCCGTGCCCGCAAAACCGACGGCCTACCAGCGCCCCGAGGCGCCGCCGCCGCGCGACGCGCCGCCGCCGAAGCCCGAGCTGCCGGGGCGGCTGGTGCGGAAGGCCGGGTTGCGTTCCTGGCGCAGCAGCTCGCCGGCCGGGCCGTAGAAGCTGCGCGTGCCCAGCGGCGCCAGCCGGGTCTCGCTCCAGCCGCACTGCGGGCAGCGCCGCGTCACCGCCTGGTCCGAGACCAGGGTGCTGCCGTCGGGCTGCGGCCGGCTGTTCGGGGCGCGGGTCGTTTCCAGCCCGCGGCTGCCGCATTGCGGGCAGCGGTTGCGGCGCCACAGCCGCCAGCCCATGCCGGCCAGGATCAGGGTCCAGGCGCCGCCGAACAGGACCGGGAACAGCCGCGCGAGCCAGCTGCGGCGCGGAGCCTCGATGCCGCGGCCCTGGGCCTGGGGCAGGGCGATCTGCGCGATCACCGCCAGCGTGCCCTCGCGGATGCCCTGCGACATGCGGCCGTCGCGAAAGGCGGGCAGCATGGTGCCGCGCATGATGTCCTGGGCCAGGATATCGGCATCGCCCGGATAGCCGGCGCCAAGCTCGATGCGCGCCGCGCGGTCCCGGGCCAGCACCAGCAGCATGAAGCCGTCGTTGCGGTCCGCCCGGCCGACGCCCCACCGGTTGAAGAGCCGGGTGGCGAAATCCTCGAGCCCGGCGCCGTAGCTGCTGTCGAGCGTGACCACCGTGCCCTGCACCCCGGTCTGGCGGTCGAGGTCCGACAGCGCCCGGTCCAGCGCCGCCGCATCGGCGGGCGTCAGCAGCGCGGCGAAGTCGTTGATCGTCGTGCTGGCGGGCGCGGGCAGGTCCTGCGCCTGCAGCGGCAGCGCCAGTCCCAGGACCAGCAGCACGGCCGCCAGCAGCCGCGTCATGGTTCCAGGATCTCCGGCCCGCCGGTGATCTTCGGATCGGGGTTGCCGATCACCGCATCGTCGCGGCCGGTGAAATCCACCGCGCGCAGGATGGCCTGGATCGCCGCGATCCGCGCCCGGCGCTTGTCGTCCGAGCGGATCACCGTCCAGGGCGCGATGCCGGAATGGCTGCGCCGCAGCGTGTCGCGGATCGCGTCGGTGTAGTCGTCCCATTTCGCCAGCCCGTCCACGTCGATCGAACTGAGCTTCCATTGCTTGAGCGGGTCCTTCTCGCGGTCGAGGAAGCGCTTCAGCTGCTCGGCCCGGCCGACGTTCAGCCACAGCTTGACCAGGATCACCCCGTCGTCGACCAGCATGCTTTCAAAGGATGGCAACTGGCGGAAGAAGGTCTCGCGCTGCGCCTCGGTGCAGAAGCCGAAGACCTTTTCCACCACGCCGCGGTTGTACCAGCTGCGGTCGAACAGCGCGATCTCGCCCGCCGCCGGCAGCCAGTCGACATAGCGCTGGAAATACCACTCTCCGGCCTCGCGCTCGCTGGGTTTCGGCAGGGCGGCGATATAGGCCGAGCGCGGGTTCAGGTTCTCGCGCACCCGCTCGATGGTGCCGCCCTTGCCGGCGGCGTCGCGGCCCTCGAACAGCACCACGATGCGCTTGCCGGTGTGGATCACGTCGCGCATCAGCCGCACCAGCTGCAACTGCAGCCCTTCCATCTGCGCGTCGTATTCCTTGCCCTTCATCTCGTCGCGATAGGGATAGGAGGCGTCCAGGATCTCGTCGCCACTCGCGTCGCGGATCGCCTTGCGCACCGCCTCGGGCGCGTCCTTGTCGAGGTAGCGCGAGATGGCGCCGACGAAGGGCAGGTCGGGATGGGTCGCGGCCAGCGCCTTCTCGTCGGATTTCTTCGCCATTCACCGCTCTCCGATGCGCGCGATGTCATACCAGGTGGTCTGGTAGATCTCGTTGATCCAGTTACCGTAGAGCAGATGGGCATGGCTGCGCCAGCGGTTCGTCGGCGCCTGCGAGGGGTCGTCGTCGGGATAATAGTTCACCGGCACGTTGATCGGCTTTCCGGCCGCCACATCGCGGTCGTATTCGTCCTTCAGCGTGGTGCTGTCATATTCGAAATGGTTGAAGACATAGAGCGCGCGGTGGCCCGGATCCTCCAGCAGGCAGGGCCCGACCTGGTCCGAGGCGATCAGCGTGTTCAGCCCCGGGCAGGTGTCGACCTCGGGCTGGCGCACCTCGGTCCAGCGGCTGACCGGCACCAGCACGTCGTCGGAAAAGCCGCGCAGATAGGGGCTGGAGGGCGCCAGATTCTGGTGGCGGAAGCAGCCGAAGGCCTTGCGCTCCAGCATGTGCTTCTTCAGCCCGTGGAAATACCAGGCCATGGCCATGCCGCCCCAGCAGACGCCGAAGGTGGAATGCACATGCGTCCGGGTCCATTCGAAGACGCGGGTCAGCTCGTCCCAATAGGTCACCGCCTCGAAGGGCAGGTGCTCGATCGGGGCGCCGGTGATGATGAGCCCGTCGAATTTCTCGCCCGTGGCCGCGACGTCGCAGAAACGGCGATAGAAGCTCTCCATGTGGTCGGCGGCGGTGTTGCGGCTTTCGTGGTCCGACATGCGGATCAGCTGGAAGTCGATCTGCAAGGGTGTCGCGCCGATCAGGCGGGCGAACTGGTTCTCGGTCTGGATCTTCTTCGGCATCAGGTTAAGAAGCCCGATGCGCAGCGGCCGGATGTCCTGGGTCGCCGCACGACCCGGCGACATGACCATGACGCCTTCGTTCGACAGGATGTCAAAGGCGGGCAGGTCATTCGGTAGGGTGATGGGCATCATGCTTCCTTTCGTTCGATGGCCCGGCCGATCAGCCGGATCAGCTCGTCCGGGGTGCGGATCTCGGCCACTTCCTCGGCCAGGATCGTCAGGCCGCGCCGGGCCATGGCCTCGTAGCGCGGCTGGCGATGGGCCAGGGCGCGGGCATAGGTCCAGCGGATGAAGTCGTCGGGATTGACCTCGTCCTCGGCCAGGCCCTTCTCGACCCGGTAGTCGGTCCAGGCCCGGTCGAGGAAATCCGGCTGGTAATACATCGGCTTCGGCGCGCGGTCGAAGCGGCGCACCAGTTCCTGGGTATGGGCGGGCGAGCCCTTGATCCAGACCAGAGCCAGGTCGCGTTCCAGCGCGTCCAGCACCGGGTCGGTCTCGGCAAAGGGATCGACCACCTCGCAGACCGAGCCGCCGGAATCGCAGACGAAATTCCCCAGCCCATAGAGCTCTTGCGCGCGGCGGATGAAATGGCTGGTGTCGAGCAGCGCCGCGATCTCGGCGGCGCGGTGCTGGCCCTGGCGGCGCATGTATTCCGGGAACTCCAGCCCGCCGCGGGTCACGCTGCCGGGCTTGCCGAGATAGGTGGACAGCGGCGCCAGGTTTTCAAAGGTGATGTTGCTGGCGATATAGACCGAATCCGACAGAAGCAGCTCGCGCAGGAACGGCACCTTCATCGCCTCGCGCTTGAAGTTGTCGGCGATCAGCTCGCCCATGTAGCGCGTGCCGATGCGGTAATCGACCGAGTAGTGGAACCACTCGCCCGAGCCGCGCAGCATCGAGGCGAGATAGGTCTTGCCGAGGCCCGACATGCCGAAGAACAGCACGCGCTTTCTGGGCGCGGCCAGCCATTCGGCTTGGGTCTTGTAAAGCATGGGCGCTCCTTCCTGCCGGGCCCATCCGTCGGGCAGGGGATAGTTAATCCCGCGCAGGCGCATAGAAAAGGCCCCAGAATCCCGCCGCCTCGGCAAAAAATCCGCACCCACCCCTTGCGCCGGGGCCGCGAGCCCCCAAGTCCTGCGGGCGGACCGGGCCCCTCTGACGACCGAAAGGTCGTGATGTCGGACCGCATCGAGCCTGCTCGATGCCAGCCCGGAACCCGTCGTCCCGCCCGTGCGCCTGGCATCCAGCACCCAAACTGGAGCCTGACCCGTGGAACCCTTCTACCTCACCCTCTTTCTCGGCACGCCGATCTGGCTGTGGCTGGTCTTCGTCGGCCTGGTCGGCCTGCTTCTGGCCTTCGACCTCGGCGTGCTCAACCGCGGCGACAAGGAGATCGGCGTTGCTGAAAGCCTGAAGCTGTCGAGTTTCTACATCACGCTGGGCGTGCTGTTCGGCGGCTTCGTCTGGTATCAGCTCGGCAGCAATGCCGCCGCCGAATACATGACCGCCTTCGTGGTCGAAAAGACGCTGGCCATGGACAATGTCTTTGTCATCGCGCTGATCTTCGCCACGCTGTCGATCCCGCGCCGTTACCAGCATCGGGTGCTGTTCTGGGGCATCCTGGGCGTGATCGTGCTGCGCGGCATCATGATCGGCGTCGGCGCCACGCTGGTCGCGCAATACGGCTGGATCCTCTATGTCTTCGCCGGCTTCCTGATCCTGACCGGGATCAAGATGCTGCTCGTGGGCGACAAGGACCACGACATGGCAGCGAACCCGGTGCTGCGCTTCCTGCGCCGCCGCATGCCGCTGACCGAAGGCCTGCACGGCCATGCCTTCGTGGTCAGGCAGCCCGACCCCAGGACCGGCCGGCTGCGCCGCTATGCCACGCCGCTCTTGCTGGCGCTGGTGATGATCGAGATCGCCGACGTGATCTTTGCCGTCGATTCGGTGCCGGCGGTCTTTGCCATCACCACCGACCCCTATATCGTCTATACCTCGAACATCTTCGCCATCCTGGGCCTGCGCGCGCTGTTCTTCGCGCTGGCGGCGATCATCCACCGCTTCGAATATCTCAAGCAGGCGCTGGCGGTGCTGTTGATCTTCATCGGCGCCAAGGTGTTCATCGCCGACCTGATGGGGCTGGCGAAGTTCCCGCCGGCGCAGTCGCTGGGCATCACCTTCGCCATCCTGGGCGCCGGCGTCGCCTGGTCGCTGTGGCGCACCCGCAAGGACGCGGCAGGCGTCTGAGCCCGACCTGCGGCGCCGCGCCCGGCCGCGCGGTTGCCGTTGGGTATTTGAACAACAAAGAAGGCAGGGGCGGCGGTGCGAGATCCGGCCGCCTCCGCGCGATGTGATCCGGGCTGCCGCTGCGTTAACCAATCCGCTGTAGCGTGCCCGGGCCAATCGCGCTATGATTCGGCCCAGACCCGGAAAACGGGCGACGACAAACGAGGCAGTGACGGCGGTAACCCATGACCGAGATGGTCTTTGGCACCACGCCCGTGCGGGCTGGTGATCCGATTCTTCCCCGCTGGTGGCGCACCCTGGACCGGTGGTCCCTGGCCTGCGTGCTGGGGCTTTTCGCGGTGGGGCTTCTTCTGGGGCTGGCGGCCTCGGTGCCGCTGGCCGAAAAGAACGGCCTGCCGCAGTTCTATTACGTGACCCGGCAGGCGGTGTTCGGCGCCATGGCGCTGGCGGCGATGCTGGTGATCTCGACCTTCTCGCCGCGGATGGTGCGGCGGATCGGCGTCCTGGGTTTCCTGGCCGCGCTGGTGGTGCTGATGGCGCTGCCCTTCGTCGGCACCGATTTCGGCAAGGGCGCGGTGCGCTGGCTGCGCCTGCCCGGCGGCATGTCGGTGCAGCCCTCGGAATTCCTGAAACCCTGCTTCATCGCCATCTGCGCCTGGTTCATGGCGGCAAGCCAGGAGGTCGGCGGCCCGCCCGGCAAGCTGTTCTCCTTCGGGCTGGCGGTGGTGGTGGTGCTGCTGCTGGCGCTGCAGCCCGACTTCGGCCAGGCCTCGCTGGTGCTGTTTTCCTGGTGCGTGATGTATTTCATCGCCGGGGCGCCACTTTACCTTCTGGGCAGCGTCATGGGGCTGGCGGCGCTGGGCGGCTTCTTCGCCTATGGCGCGTCCGAGCATTTCGCCCGCCGCATCAACGGCTTCCTGGCCGCAGAGGTCGATCCGCGCACCCAGCTCGGCTATGCCTGGAACGCGATCCAGGAGGGCGGCTTCTTCGGCGTCGGCGTCGGCGAAGGCTCGGTCAAATGGTCGCTGCCGGATGCGCATACCGATTTCATCATCGCCGTCGCGGCCGAGGAATACGGGCTGATCCTGGTCCTGATCATCATCGCGCTTTACGCCACCATCGTCATCCGCTCGCTGCTGCGCTTGCAGGACGAACGCGACCCGTTCGCGCGCATCGGCGGCACCGGGCTCGCCTGCGCCTTCGGCGTGCAGGCGCTGATCAACATGGGCGTGGCGGTGCGGCTCCTGCCGGCCAAGGGCATGACGCTGCCCTTCGTCAGCTATGGCGGCTCGTCGGTGATCGCCTCGGGCATCGCCATGGGCATGCTGCTGGCCCTGACCCGCGCGCGCCCGCAGGGCCGCATCGGCGACGTGCTGGGGCGGGGCCGGGGATGAGCGCGGCTCCGCTTTGCCTGATCGCCGCCGGTGGGACCGGCGGCCATATGTTTCCGGCGCAATCGCTGGCCGAGGTGCTGCTGGCGCGCGGCTGGCGGGTGAAGCTGTCCACCGACGAGCGCGGCGCCCGCTATGCCGGCGCCTTCCCGGCCGAGGTGGCGCGCGAGGTCGTCAGTTCCGCCACCACCGCGCGGGGCGGGCCGCTGGCCAAGCTCGCCGTGCCCTTCCGCATCGGCGCGGGCGTGCTGACCGCGATGCGCCGCTTTCGCGCCGACCGTCCGGCGGTGGTGGTGGGCTTTGGCGGCTATCCGACTATTCCCGCCATGGCGGCGGCGCTGGCTTTGGGCATCCCGCGCATGATCCACGAACAGAACGGCGTCATGGGCCGGGTCAACATGGCCTTCGCCCGCCGGGTAAGCCGCGTCGCCTGCGGCACTTGGCCCACGCGCCTGCCCGAGGCGGTCGAGGGCATCCACACCGGCAACCCGGTGCGCCAGGCCGTGCTGGACCAGGCCGCCGCGCCCTATGCCCCGCCGGGCGAGACCGGCCCGCTGCACTTGCTGGTCATCGGCGGCAGCCAGGGTGCCCGCGTGCTGTCAGACGTGGTGCCCGAAGCCATCGCCAGCCTGCTCGAGGCCATGCGCCCCCGCCTGATCGTCAGCCACCAGGCGCGGGCCGAGGACGCCGAGCGCGTCACCGCCGCCTATCGGGCGGCGGGCATCGCCGCCACCGTGCGGCCCTTCTTCGACGATGTGCCGGCGCGGCTGGCGCAGGCGCAGCTGGTGGTCAGCCGGGCCGGGGCCTCGTCCATCGCCGACATCACCGTGATCGGCCGCCCGGCGATCCTGATCCCCTATGCCGCGGCCACCGCCGACCACCAGACCGCCAACGCCCGCGCCTTGGCGGAATCCGGCGCGGCGGTGCTTCTGCCCGAATCCGTGCTTGACGCCGAAAGCCTCGCGCGCGACATGCGGGACATCCTTTCCGACAGCGCCCGCGCCACCCGAATGGCAGCGGCGGCGCTGGAGCTCGCCCGCCCCGACGCGGCGCAGCGCCTTGCAGATCTAGTAACGGACCTATCCCGATGAACGCAGCGACCAAACTTCCGGGCGAACTGGGCCCCATCCACTTCATCGGCATCGGCGGCATCGGCATGTCGGGCATCGCCGAGGTGCTGATGACGCTGGGCTATGCCGTTCAGGGTTCGGACGCGAAACGCTCGAAGATCACCGACCGGCTGGAGAAGCTGGGCGCCGCGGTCTTCGAGGGCCAGCGCGCGGAAAACATCGGCGAGGCCGGCGTGGTCGTGATCTCGACCGCGATCAAGAAGGGCAACCCCGAGCTCGAGGAAGCCCGCCGCCGCGGGTTGCCCATCGTGCGCCGGGCCGAGATGCTGGCGGAACTCATGCGCCTGCGCTCGAACGTCGCCGTGGCCGGCACGCATGGCAAGACCACCACCACCACCATGGTGGCGACGCTGCTGGACGCCGGCGGCTTCGATCCGACCGTCATCAACGGCGGCGTGATCCACGCCTATGGCTCGAACGCCCGCGCCGGCGCCGGCGAATGGATGGTGGTCGAGGCCGACGAATCCGACGGCAGCTTCAACCGCCTGCCGGCGACCATCGCCATCGTCACCAACATCGACCCCGAGCATATGGAGCACTGGGGCAGCTTCGACGCGCTGCGCAAGGGTTTTCAGGATTTCGTCTCGAACATCCCCTTCTACGGCCTCGCCGTCTGCTGCACCGACCACCCCGAGGTGCAGGCGCTGGTCGGCCGCACCACCGACCGCCGCGTGGTCACCTTCGGCTTCAACGCCCAGGCCGACATCCGCGCGATAAACCTGCGCTATGAAAACGGCATCGCGCATTTCGACATCGCCCTGCAGGCCGAGGAGGACGCCCCGGTCATCGAGGATTGCACCCTGCCGATGCCGGGCGACCACAATGTCTCGAACGCGCTGGCCGCCGTCGCGGTCGCCCGCCACCTGGGCATGAAGCGCGCCCAGATCCGCGAGGCGCTGGCCAGGTTCGGCGGCGTCGGCCGCCGCTTCACCCGCGTGGGCGAGGTGAACGGCGTCACCATCATCGACGACTACGGCCACCACCCGGTCGAGATCGCCGCCGTGCTGAAGGCCGCGCGCCAGGCCACCAAGGGCCGGGTCATCGCCGTGCACCAGCCGCACCGCTACACCCGGCTCTCCAGCCTCTTCGACGATTTCTGCACCTGCTTCAACGAGGCCGACGTGGTCGCCATCGCCGAGGTCTATTCGGCGGGTGAGGAGCCCATTCCCGGCGCCTCGCGCGACGATCTGGTCGCCGGCCTCATCGCCCACGGCCACCGCCACGCCCGCGCCGTGATGGACGAGGGCGACCTGGAGCGCCTGGTCCGCGAACAGGCCCGGCCCGGCGACATGGTGGTCTGCCTCGGCGCCGGCACCATCTCGGCCTGGGCCAACAACCTGCCCGAACGGCTGATGGGACAGGCGGCATGATGCTGCTGGCCGGCCATCCGTTCGTCGCGGCGTTCTGCGCGGTCCTGTGGGGCGTGCTGGCCTGCCTGCTGCCCTTCGTGCGGCTGCGCTGGCGCCATGCCGCACTGTGGACGCTGGTGCTGTGCGGCGTGCCGGTGCTGGGCTGGCTGACCTATCTCTGCGGCCCGGGCTTCGGCGTGCTGTTCCTGTCGCTGGGCCTGTCGCTGCTAGTCTGGCCCCCGTTCGAGACCCGCCGCCGCCGCGCCGTGGCGCAGCGGGGCTTGCGCTAGGCGGCGTGGAGATCGTCTGGCTGATCGCCGCCGCGACGGTGGCGCTGACCGCCGGCATCCGCGCCCTGCGCGCCGCCGCCCGCAGTTGGCGCGGTCTGGCGCTGGAGCTCGGGCTGCTGCTCGGCGCCGCCGCGACCTGCTTCCTGATCGCCGAAAGCAAGACGGGGGGCTATCTGCCGGGCCTTGCCGGGGTGCTGATGTATCTGCTGATGCTGATCGCCGCCGGAGGCCTTGCCACAGGAGCGGCGGGCCGCTGGCTTTACGCCCGCCTGACCCCCTCGCCGGTCCGTCCGGCCCCGGCGGCGGCATGGGATCTGTGGCTGATCGGCGCGGTCTCGGCGCTGGCGGTGCTGCTCAGCGCGATGGAGTGAGTATGTCGCTTAGGCTAGATATGTTAGGAACAGCGCGATCAGACAGGCTGCGGCACCTTCGTGACGCCCATTACGCTGCATGCGCTGGAGGGCGTTCCCGCCCTGCATCCCCTGTGTACGCCCGGTGTACAGCCTGTGCACGCCCGTCACAGCCAAAACCCCAGCATTTGCTGGCCAATCTGCGCTCCGCCCCCACCACGGCATCCCCTGGCAACGCGCGCCCGATTGACGCCCCGCGCAACGGCGATTAACCACGCGGGCCATGACCCACAGCCTCCCCACGCCCCGCGGCGCCCTGATCCCGAACCGCCCGCTCGCCGAGCTGACCTGGCTGCGCGTCGGCGGCCCGGCGGATTGGCTGTTCCAGCCTGCGGACGAGGCCGACCTGGCCGCCTTCCTCGCCGCGCTCGACCCCGCCGTGCCGGTGTTTCCGATGGGCGTCGGCTCGAACCTGATCGTGCGCGACGGCGGCATCCGCGGCGTGGTGATCCGGTTGGGCCGCGGCTTCAACGCCATTGAAATCGCAGGGGAAACCGTCACTGCCGGCGCTGCCGCGCTGGATGCGCACGTCGCGCGCAAGGCGGCCGAGGCCGGGCGCGACCTGACCTTCCTGCGCACCATCCCGGGCAGCATCGGCGGCGCCGTGCGCATGAACGCCGGCTGCTACGGCAGCTATATCGCCGACCACCTGGTCTCGGTCCGGGCGGTGGCGCGCGACGGCGGCATCCACGATCTGCCCGCCGATGCGCTGAACCTCGCCTATCGCCACTCCGACCTGCCCGAAGGCTGGGTCGTGACCCGCGCGACCTTCCGCGCCGCCCCGGGTGAACCAACTGAACTCGCTGCGAAAATGGACGACCAGCTGGCGCGCCGCGACGCCAGCCAGCCGACCCGCGACCGCTCGGCCGGCTCGACCTTCCGCAACCCGGCCGGCTTTTCCTCGACCGGGCGGGCCGACGATTCGCATGAGCTGAAAGCCTGGAGCCTGATCGACGCCGCCGGCCTGCGCGGCCATCGGCTGGGCGGGGCGCAAATGTCTGAAAAGCATCCGAACTTCCTGGTGAACGCCGAAGGCGCCACGGCGGCCGAACTGGAATCCCTGGGCGAGCTGGTCCGCGACAAGGTGCGCGAAAGCTCGGGGCATGAGCTGCAATGGGAAGTCATCCGCGTGGGTGAGCCGTAACCCGCCGCCATCCCCGGAAATCTCGCGCCAAGCGCGAAAAGGGACTTTTGCGATTCCCCGCAACCCGCTATCCTGCCGCGATAAACACCCGGACAAACCGGGAGAATGAGGCAAAATTGGCGGGCAGGTCGAGCAGGACAGCCCCGAAAGTCGTGGTCCTGATGGGCGGACCCTCGGCCGAGCGCGAGGTTTCCCTCTCGTCCGGGCGGGAATGCGCGAATGCGCTGCGGCAGGCGGGCTATGACGTCGTCGAATTGGATGCGGGCAGGGATCTGCCCGCGCGTCTGGCCGAATCCGCGCCGGACGTGGTCTTCAACGCGCTGCACGGCCGTTGGGGCGAGGACGGCTGTGTCCAGGGCCTGATGGAATGGCTGGGGCTGCGCTATACCCATTCCGGCGTGCTGGCCTCGGCGCTGGCCATGGACAAGTCCCGGGCAAAGCAGGCTTTTCGCGAGGCGGGCATCCCCGTGGTCGAAAGCGTCATCGCCGACGCGGCCGAGGTGCGCGCCCGCCACGTCCTGCCGCCGCCCTATGTCGTCAAGCCGAATGACGAGGGCTCCTCGGTCGGGGTCTATATCGTGCACGAGGCAGCCAATGCCCCGCCGCAGCTGTCGGACCAGATGCCGGCGCGGGTCATGGTCGAGACCTATGCCCCCGGCCGCGAATTGACCGTCGCCGTGCTGGGCGACCGCGCGCTTGGCGTGACCGAGATCGTCACCGAGGGCTGGTACGACTACGATGCGAAATACAAGCCCGGCGGCTCGCGCCACGTCATCCCGGCCGCAGTCCCCGCCGAGATCGACGCCGCCTGCCGCGATTTCGCGGTGCGGGCGCATCAGGCGCTGGGATGCCGCGGCCTGTCGCGCAGCGATTTCCGCTGGGACGAATCGCGCGGGCTGGCCGGGCTGATCATCCTCGAGACCAACACCCAGCCCGGGATGACGCCGACCTCGCTGGCGCCGGAACAGGCGGCGCATGTCGGCATGGACTTCCCCGCGCTCTGCCGCTGGATCGTCGAGGAGGCGCTATGCAGGGGCTGAATTTCCATCGCGGCCAGGGGGATGGCGGAAGGCCGGCGCCGGTGCGGCACGTGCCCTCGCGCCCGGCGCCCTCGCAGCAGCCGCGCCCGGTGCGCAAGGACCCGGCGCCCTCGCGGCTGGCCTATCGGCTGAACCGGATGATGCTGCGCCCGCTGGTGCGGCGGCTGGTGCATGTCGGCCTGCCGGCCTTTCTGGCGGCGCTGGTGGCGGGGATCTGGCTGTCGGACGACACGCGGCGCGCGAACCTGACCGGCGGCATCGACGCCATCGTCGACAGGGTCCAGCACCGCGACGAATTCATGGTCCGCATGATGACCATCGAGGGTGCCTCGCCCGTGGTGGACAAGGGGCTGCGCGCCATGCTGCCCGTGGACCTGCCGGCCTCGAGCTTCGATCTGGACCTGGAAAAGCTGCGCGAGCGCGTGCTGAAGCTGGATGCCGTCGAGGCGGTGGACCTGCGCATCAAGCCCGGCGGCGTGCTGTCGGCCGTGGTGACGGAACGGGTGCCGGCGGTGCTGTGGCGCCATGCCCGCGGCATCGAGCTGCTGGACAAGACCGGGCACCGCGTCGCCTCGGTCACCGCGCGCGAGGTGCGGGGCGACCTGCCGATCATCTCGGGCGAGGGGGCCGATCGCGCCGCACCTGAGGCCTTGGCGCTGATCGACGCCGCCGGCCCGGTGCTGCCGCGGCTGCGCGGGCTCGAGCGCATGGGCGAGCGGCGCTGGGACGTGGTGCTGGACCGCGGCCAGCGCATCAAGCTGCCCGAGAACGGCGCGCTGCAGGCGCTGGAACGCGCCATCGCCATCGACCGCGCCCAGCACATGCTGGAGCGGGACATCGCGGTCGTGGACCTGCGCCAGCAGCAGCGGCCGGTGGTGCGGCTGGGGCTCGAGGCGCAGAACGCCATCCGCCGCGCCCGCGGCCAGCCCGAGCTTGGCCCGGACGGCAAGCCGATCGCGGTCGAGACGACGGAACAGAAATCTGCAAACGGCAAGAAGAAAAGCGGCTAACAGGCTGAAGGGGCGGGAAAGATGAAGGATCTGTATCAGGGCCAGCGCGCGATGCGGCAGATGCGCCGACAGGCGATGCAGCGCGGCGTCATCGCGGTCCTCGACATCGGAACCTCCAAGATCGCCTGCTTGGTGCTGCAATTCGACGGCCCCAGCCAGTTCCGCGAGACGGACGGCGTCGGCCCGATGGCCGGCCAGTCGAATTTCCGCGTCATCGGCACCGCCACCACCCGGTCGCGCGGCATGCGCTATGGCGAGATCGAGACCATGGCCGAGACCGAGCGCGCCATCCGCACCGTCATCCAGTCGGCGCAGAAGGTCGCCGGCGTCCGGGTCGATCACGTCATCGCCTGCATCTCGGGGGCGCGCCCGGCAAGCTATGGCCTGGCGGGCGAGATCCCGCTGCCCGCCGGAAAGGTGGGCGAGGGCGACGTCGCCCGCGTGCTGGCCGCGTGCGAGGTGCCGGATTTCGGCCGCGGCCGCGAGGTTCTGCACGCCCAGCCGGTGAACTTCGCCCTGGACGGCCGCTCGGGGCTGTCGGACCCGCGCGACCAGTCGGGCAACCGGCTGGCCTGCGACATGCACGTGCTGACCATCGACGGCGACGCGGCCAGCAACCTGGTGCATTGCATCCGGCGCTGCGACATGGAGCTGGCGGGGGTGGCGTCGGCCTCCTATGCCTCGGGCCTGGCCGCGCTGGTCGAGGACGAACAGGAGCTGGGCGCTGCCTGCGTCGATCTGGGCGGCGGCACCACGGGCGTGTCGATCTTCATCAAGAAGCACATGATCTTCGCCGATGCCGTGCGCTTCGGCGGCGAGCTGATCACCCAGGACATCGCCAAGGG
This sequence comes from Paracoccus sp. DMF, assembly GCF_004407025.1. Lineage (NCBI taxonomy): Bacteria > Pseudomonadati > Pseudomonadota > Alphaproteobacteria > Rhodobacterales > Paracoccaceae > Paracoccus > Paracoccus sp. DMF. The sequence goes on along the minus strand of NZ_SOKV02000020.1, from coordinate 6,667 downwards.
CCTGCGCGTCAGCCATGCCGTGGCCGAGCGGCTGAAGACCCTGCATGGCGGGCTGGAAGCCACCGGCCGCGACGACCGCGAGATGATCGAGCTGGGCGGCGAGACCGGCGACTGGGACACCGACCGCCGCGCCGTCAGCCGCGCCGACCTGATCGGCATCATGCGCCCGCGCGTCGAGGAGATCCTGGAAAACGTCGCCGGCATCCTGGATGCGGCCGGCTTCGATTCGATGCCCTCGCGCCAGATCGTGCTGACCGGCGGCGGCAGCCAGATCCCGGGGCTCGATGTGCTGGCGGCGCGCATGCTGGGGCAGAACGTGCGCATCGGCCGGCCGCTGCGCATCCAGGGCCTGCCGCATAACGCGACCGCGCCGGGTTTCTCCTCGGCCATCGGCCTGTCGTTGCTGACCGCGCATCCGCAGGACGAGTGGTGGGATTTCGACATGCCCGCCGAACACTATCCGGCGCGCAGCCTGCGCCGGGCCTATCGCTGGTTCCGCAACAACTGGTAGTTGAACGCGGCGCCGATGCGGTGGTGCGGACACCTGTCCACACCACATGCTGGAGAATGGGCAAGATACCGCCTAAAACGCCCCGCCAGACCGCCATATTTGGTGGTCTGACTGTGTTTTTCGGGTGACGGTCGGGCCGAATCTGGCTAGGCTTGCGGGTAATGGGGATTCGACCGGGCCAACTGCGTCCGGCAAACGAAAAGGCAGGCGAGACATGGAACGGCAGATCCACCTGATGCTGAACGACGAACAGGAACTGAAGCCGCGCATCACCGTCTTCGGCGTCGGTGGGGCAGGTGGCAACGCGGTCAACAACATGATCGACAAGCAGCTGGAAGGGGTCGAATTCGTCGTCGCGAACACCGACGCCCAGGCGCTGCAATCCTCGAAAGCCGACAGCCGCATCCAGATCGGTCCGAAAGTGACCGAGGGCCTGGGCGCCGGTGCCAAGCCCTCGATCGGCGCCAAGGCCGCCGAGGAAACCATCGAGGATATCGTCGATCACCTGATGGGCGCGCATATGTGCTTCATCACCGCCGGCATGGGCGGCGGCACCGGCACCGGCGCCGCGCCGATCATCGCCCAGGCCGCGCGCGAGATGGGCATCCTGACCGTCGGCGTGGTGACGAAGCCGTTCCAGTTCGAGGGCACAAAGCGCATGCGCCAGGCCGAGGAGGGCGTCGAGGCCCTGCAGAAGGTCGTGGACACGCTGATCATCATCCCGAACCAGAACCTGTTCCGTCTGGCCAACGAAAAGACCACCTTCACCGAAGCCTTCGCCATGGCCGACGACGTGCTCTACCAGGGCGTCAAGGGCGTGACCGACTTGATGGTGCGGCCGGGCCTGATCAACCTCGACTTCGCCGACGTGCGCGCGGTGATGGACGAGATGGGCAAGGCGATGATGGGCACCGGCGAGGCCTCGGGCGAGAACCGCGCCGTGCAGGCGGCCGAGAAGGCCATCGCCAACCCGCTCCTGGACGAAATCAGCCTGAACGGCGCCAAGGGCGTGCTGATCAACATCACCGGCGGCTACGACCTGACGCTGTTCGAAATGGACGAGGCGGCCGAGAAGATCCGCGAGAAGGTCGATGCCGATGCCAATATCATCGTCGGCTCGACCATGGATCCCTCGATGGAAGGCACGATCCGCGTTTCGGTCGTGGCGACCGGCATCGACGCCTCGGCGGCCGAGATCCCCGCGCCGCGCCGTGGCATGAAAGAGCCGCTGACCCAGAACCCGCCGGTCACCCAGCGCGTCGAGGAAGAGCTGCCGGTGCCGCCGCGCCGCGTCGCGCCGACGGCGGAAGCCGCGCCGCAGCCGATGATGCAGCCGCGCGTGCAGGCGCAGCCCGCGGCCCCCGCCGCGCGCTATGAGGAAGAGGACATGCCGCGCCCGGCCTATCAGCCCGAATTGCGCCAGCCGGCCGCCGCGCCGACGCGCGACGCGCTGAACGGCGATGCCGGCGGCTTCGTGGCCCCGAGCCGTGCCCCGGCGCCGGCCGGCACGCCCTCGGATGCGGTGATGCAGCGCCTGGCCGCCGCCGTGCAGAAGGCGCCCGAGCGCCAGGCCGCCGCCCAGGGCCGCCCGGCCCAGCCGCAGCAGCAGCCGGCCGCCGATGCGGCGCGCGGGCAGGGCCGCATGGCCGGCCTCAGCCGCATGCTGGAACGCATCTCGGGCCATGGCGAACAGGCCGAGAAGCCCGCGCCCTCGACCATCGCCGAGCGCGTCAGCGAGCGGGTGCAGGCCCGTCGCAGCGGCGGATTCGATGCCGGCTTCGACGATCTGGCCAGCCCGGATCGCAGCGGCGACAATGTCGAGATCCCGGCTTTCCTGCGCCGCCAGGCCAATTGAGGCGTTCACAAGTTTTCGCCCAAGGAATCTGGAAGGACCGCTTCGGCGGTCCTTTTTCATTGGCGAAAACAGGCTCTTGCCGGGCATCGGCGGAATATTTCCGCACCGCGGCATGGATTGTTTCACCCCGTTACAATTCGTTAATTGAGGAAGTGCGGGCCGGTGCCTAACTGAATGTCACGCCGCGAGAATCCCTTGCGGCGACGACTCACAGAACCGGCAGGCCAGACCATGCAGACCACCATCGCTCAGAAAGCCCAGTTCCGCGGCGTCGGACTGCATTCCGGTGCGGCCGTGCGGCTGGCCATCCTGCCGGCGCCGGCGGATCACGGCATCGTCTTCGTGCGCACCGACCTGGACCGCGCCCGCATCCCGGCGCGCTGGGACCGGGTGACGCCCTCGCAGCTGTGCACGCTTCTGGACAACGGCCAGGGCGCCACCGTCTCGACGGTCGAGCATGTCATGGCGGCGCTGTCGGGCACCGGCATCAACAATGCCGTGGTCGAGGTGAACGGGCCCGAGGTGCCGATCCTCGACGGCTCGGCCGCGCCCTTCGTGCAAGGCATTCTCGAGGCCGGGCTGCGCCAGCAAGCCGACGCGCCCCTGCGCGCCATCCGCGTGCTGCGCCCGGTCGAGGTGCAGATGGGCGAGGGCTTTGCCCGCCTGTCGCCGGCCGACCACCTGGAAATGCATTTCGACATCGACTTCACCGATGCCGCCATCGGCCATCAGGAAAAGTCGCTGGACATGGCGAACGGCAGCTTCGTGCATGAGCTGATGGACAGCCGCACCTTCTGCCGCCAGGCCGACGTGGTGCGGATGCAGCAAAACGGGCTGGCGCTTGGCGGCACCTATCTGAACGCCGTGGTCTTCGACGGCGACAAGGTGCTGTCGCCCGGCGGTCTGCGCCACCGGGACGAGGCCGTGCGCCACAAGATGCTGGATGCGGTGGGCGACCTGGCGCTGGCCGGGGCGCCGCTGCTGGCGCGCTATACCGGCCACCGCGCCGGCCATGCCATGACCAACAAGCTGCTGCGTGCGCTTTTCGCCCAGGCGGATGCCTGGGAATGGGTCACGCTGACCCCGGAAATGGAAAGCCGCCTGCCGGGTGCCGGCGTGATCGCCGCGGCCGCGCGCATGGCCGCGCCACTCCGCCAGCTGGCCGTCGCCTGAAGGTGACGGCCGGGCCGCAGATTTTCCGGTTTTGGCATTTTGCGCAGCCCGATTTTCTGTGCTAGGACGACCGGGCCGCGCGGCCTGACGCCGTCGCGGCGACGCAAGATTCTGACGGGCAGGGTGGAATGACAGGCATCAGATCGGGTTCCTTGGTCGCGGCTGTGCTGTCGATTGGCCTTCTGGCAGGATGTGGCGGCGGCGCGAGCAAAACGCCCGAATCATTCGAGAATTTCACCGCCGAGGAAATCTACAAGCGCGGCGAGTATGAGCTTGAGAACACGCGCAAGCCGAAGGACGCGGTGAAGTACTTCACCGAGGTCGAACGGCTTTATCCCTATTCCGAATGGGCCAAGCGCGCGCTGATCATGCAGGCCTATTCCTATCACCGCGCCCGCGACTACGAAGAGGCGCGCGGCGCCGCGCAGCGTTTCATCGACACCTATCCGGGCGACGAGGACGCGGCCTATGCGAAATACCTGCTGGCGCTCAGCTATTACGACCAGATCGACGAGATCGGCCGCGACCAGGGCCTGACCTTCCAGGCGCTGCAATCGCTGCGCGAGGTGATCGAGCAATATCCCGACACCGAATATGCCCGCTCGGCGATCCTGAAGTTCGACCTGGCCTTCGACCATCTGGCGGCGAAGGAGATGGAGATCGGGCGCTACTACCTCAAGCGCGGCCATTACACCGCCGCCATCAACCGCTTCCGCGTCGTGGTCGAGGAATACCAGACCACGACCCACACGCCCGAGGCGCTGATGCGGCTGGTCGAGGCCTATCTGGCGCTGGGTCTGAACGACCAGGCGCAGACGGCGGGCGCGATCCTGGGCCACAACTTCCAGTCCTCGCCCTTCTACGAGGATGCCTATGCGCAGCTGCGCGGCCACGGGCTGAAGCCCGAGGCACGCGGCGACAGCTGGCTGACCCGGGTCTATCGCCAGGTGATCCAGGGCAAGTGGCTATAGCCCGCGCGTCACGCACGGCAGGATGGGGTGATGCTGCGTTCGCTTGAAATCCGCGACATGCTGCTGATCGACCGGCTGGATCTGGACTTCCGGCCGGGCCTGAACGTGCTGACCGGCGAGACCGGCGCCGGCAAGTCGATCCTGCTCGACTGCCTAGGCTTCGTGCTGGGCTGGCGCGGCCGCGCCGATCTGGTGCGGCAGGGCGCGAGCCAGGGCGAGGTCACCGCCGTCTTCGACCTGCCCGCCGGCCATCCCGCCCGCACACTGCTGGACGAGGCCGGCTTCCCGGTCTCGGATGAGCTGATCCTGCGCCGCGTGAACGGTGGCGACGGCCGCAAGACCGGCTGGATCAACGACCGCCGCGCCTCGGGCGAGGTGCTGCGGCTGCTGTCGGAAACGCTGGTGGAGCTGCACGGCCAGCATGACGACCGCGGCCTTCTGAACCCGCGCGGCCACCGGCTGCTGCTCGACGCCTTTGCCGCCGTCGACCTCGGTCCCGTCCGCGCGGCCTGGGCGGCCCGGCGCGAGGCTCGGGCGGCGCAGGAGCGGGCCGAAGCGGCCTTGGCTGCCGCGAAGGGCGAGGAGGAGTTCCTGCGCCATGCCGTGGCCGAGCTGGACAAGCTCGACCCGCAGCCCGGCGAGGAGGCCGAGCTCGACACCCGCCGCCGCGCCATGCAGGGCGCTGAGCGCATCCGCGAGGATGTGTCGCGCGCCTTGCAGGCCCTGGGCAGCGCGGGGGCCGAGGGCGCGATGCTGGATGCCGCGCGCTGGCTCGACGCCGCCGCCGAGCGGGCCGAGGGCCGGCTGGAGGCCCCCGCCGCCGCGCTGCAACGCGCGCTGATCGAGCTGGGCGAGGCGCATGCCGGCGTCGAATCGGCGCTGGAGGCGATGGATTTCGATCCGCGCGACCTCGAGGCCACCGAAGAGCGGCTGTTCGCCCTGCGTGCCCTGGCCCGCAAGCATGACGTGCTGGCCGACGACCTGGCCGGGCTGGCCGAAGTATTGCGCGGCCGCCTGACGCGCATCGACGCCGGCGAGGGCGACCTGGCGCGCCTGCGCGAGGCCGTCGCGGCGGCTGACGCCGCTTATGACAGCGCCGCCGCCGCCCTGTCGGACCAGCGCGCCACGGCCGCCAAGCGGCTCGATGCCGCGATGGCGGCCGAACTCGCGCCGCTGAAGATGGAGCGCGCGGTTTTCGAAACGCTGGTGACGCCCGCCGACCCCGGCCCCGAGGGCCGCGACGCGGCGGCCTTCACCGTCGCCACCAATCCGGGCGCCCCGGCCGGTCCCCTGGACCGCATCGCCTCGGGCGGCGAGCTGTCGCGTTTCCTGCTGGCGCTGAAGGTCTGCCTGGCGCGCGGCAATGACGCGCTGACGCTGATCTTCGACGAGATCGACCGCGGCGTCGGCGGCGCGACCGCCGATGCGGTCGGCCGGCGCCTAGCCCGGCTGGCCGAGGGCGCGCAGGTTCTGGTCGTGACCCACAGCCCGCAGGTCGCGGCGCTGGGGGGGCATCATTTCCGGGTGGCGAAATCGGTCGAAGGCGGCATGACCACCTCGCACGTGGCCGCCCTGACCGCCAGCCAGCGCATAGAGGAAATCGCCCGCATGCTCTCGGGCGAGGAAATCACCCCGGCCGCCAAGGACGCCGCCCGCGCGCTGCTGCAAGGCTAGTCGAGAATCCTGTCCACCTGCCGGATGATCGACAGCACCTGCGCGCTGTCCGGGTCATAGCGGATCAGCTGTCCCGCGATGATGCCATAGCGGCTGCCGGCGGGCGGCTGGCTCATGCCGTAAAGCCCCGGCCGGGTAACCGGATGCAGCAGTGCCGCATCGACCGTGCCGCCGACCCGTAAGCTGCCGCCGCCGTCGCGCGCCACCTGCGGCAGGCTCGTCGGCGCCGCGGCCGATGCCGCGCGCTCGGCCGCGGGCCCTTCCGGGTCGGGCTGGGCCGCCGAAGTCATCGCGGCGGCCAGCGCCGCGGCCATCACGGCCGCAAGGAAGCGGGTTCGATCACGTCTCATGGCATTCAGCCTGGCACGAATTCATTGATCCAAGGTAAACGCCGCAGGCCCGCGATCGGCTCCCTCACGAAGCGGCGAGATCGTCCTCGGACCGGCCGCGCTTCTCGAATCTCGGCAACATTGCCGAGAAGTC
>NZ_SOKV02000209.1:0-521 GCF_004407025.1 Paracoccus sp. DMF | reverse complement strand
CCATTCGGCGAGAGCGCGGAGGCGTTTTTTTCCTGCTCCAGCAATAGGCCTTTCGAGACGTAGGTCAGCTGGAAGGCCTCGAAGATCGGCCAGACGTCGAGCAGCGCGTCGATGGCCTCCGGACCGGGATCGATCGCGTTGCCGTCAGCATCGCCGATACCCTCCCAAGCGAGCACCGCCCGCCGCGCGAGAGCCTTGGCGAAGGCGACGGCGCGTTCCTCGTCCGATGCGTCTTCGGACACCGCCTCGACGGCGGGATCGCTGCGCGTCGCCACCATCAGCGCCGTGGTCAGCGGGCGCAGCTGCACCCGGACGCCGGGCGCGAGATCGTGCCAGCGCGGCGCGTTGGTCAGGTCGAGCGTGAGCATCAGTAACTCTCCACGTCGTTCACGAGGATGGCGGTGCACATCCGGCCGACCACGCTGTCGCGCGCCGCCTGCCAGTCGAATGTCGCCTGCACCCCTTGCGGCCCGGAGATCTCGATCCGCGGGCGCGGCAGGTAGACGGCGTGCACGGTGAAG
>NZ_SOKV02000208.1:0-521 GCF_004407025.1 Paracoccus sp. DMF | reverse complement strand
CCATTCGGCGAGAGCGCGGAGGCGTTTTTTTCCCGTTCCAGCAGCAGACCCTTGGAGACGTAGGTCAGCTGAAGCGCCTCGAAGATCGGCCAGACATCGAGCAGCGCGTCGATGGCTTCCGGGCTCGGGTCGATCGCGTTGCCATCGGCATCGCCGATGCCCTCCCAGGCGAGAACCGCGCGGCGCGCGAGCGCCTTGGCGAAGGCGACGGCGCGCTCCTCGTCCGAGGCGTCCTCGGGCACGGTCTCGACGGCCGGGTCGCTGCGGGTCGCCACCATCAGCGCCGTGGTCAGCGGGCGCAGCTGCACCCGGACCCCTGGGGCAAGGTCGTGCCAGCGGGGGGCGTTTGTCAGGTCGAGGGAGAGCATCAGTACACCTCTATGTCGTTGATCAGGGTGGCGGTGCACATCCGGCCGACCACGCTGTCGCGCGCCGCCAGCCAGTCGAAGGTGGCCTGCACGCCCTGCGGCCCTGAGATCTCGATGCGGGGGCGCGGCAGGTAGACGGCGTGCACGGTGAAG
>NZ_SOKV02000207.1:0-522 GCF_004407025.1 Paracoccus sp. DMF | reverse complement strand
CTTGCGGGTGTGCGTCGGCGAGAAGGCTGCGCCGTCGGGACCGTAGAGCAGCCCCTTCAGCAGCGCGGGCGTGGCGGCGCGGGTGCGGGCAGCGCGCTTGCGGGGGCTTTCGGTCAGGATGGTGTGGACGCGATCCCACGTTTCCTGATCGATGATGGCGTCGTGCTCGCCGGGATAGCTGTCGCCCTTGTGGACCGCCTCGCCGATATAGGCGCGGTTCGACAGCATGCGGTAGATATACTTCTTGTCGATCCGGTTGCCGCGCGGGGTGCGGATGCCGCGCTTGCCGACATCCCGCGCCAGTTCCGTCCCCGAGCCGATCTCGATAAACCGGGCGAAGATCCAGCGCACATGCGCGGCGCTCTCGTCGTCGACCAGCAGCTTCCGATTCTCGACCCGGTAGCCGTAGGGCGGGACGCCGCCCATCCACATGCCCTTCTTGCGACTGGCGGCGACCTTGTCGCGGATGCGCTCGGCCGTCACCTCCCGCTCGAACTGGGCGAAGGACAGCAGGATGTTCAG
>NZ_SOKV02000206.1:0-527 GCF_004407025.1 Paracoccus sp. DMF | reverse complement strand
GGCGGTGCACATGCGGGCGGGGCTGGTGGCCTTCGCGGCCTGCCAGTCGAAGGTGGCCTGGATGCCCTGCGGCCCGGGGATCTCGATCCGCGGGACCGGCAGGTAGACGGCATGGGCGGTGAAGGTGAAGCTGGCGTTCGCGCCGAGGCTGTAGGCAAACTCCAGCTCGCAGGGCGTGCCGTCGATGGCCTGGGTGACGAGGGCGCTATCGGCGAAGCGCACCTCGATCCGGCCGGTCAGCGCGGCCATGCCGGGATCGGCGCCTTCGATCTTGCCGTCGTTGCGGATGGTCTCGATCCGGTCGAGACCGTTGGCATAGGTGATCTCGGCCGAGACGACATTGCCCAAGGCGGTGCCGTTCCGTTTCACCACCCCGTTGAAATGGCCGAAGCGCTGAAGGCCGAGCGCGGTCGGGGTGCCTGCGGCCGTGGTTGCAGCGATGGCCTCGCCCTGCGCGATCAGGCGGGCGGTCGCGGTCAGCAGCCCCGACCGGCTCATCTGCCAGCTGAGCTGGTCCATCACGCAGC
>NZ_SOKV02000205.1:0-529 GCF_004407025.1 Paracoccus sp. DMF | reverse complement strand
CGCGACGATGTCGGGATCGATGTCGAGCTTCAGCTTCATCGCGGTCATGCCGGGCGCAGGTCGATGGTCCAGACCAGCCGTTCACGATCACGGACGGGCTCGCCTTGGATGAGGAAGGCGTCGCCGTCGATCTCGATGCGGTCGCCGGGCCGCGGCGCTGGCACCTCGGCCACGCGCAGATCGACGCGCGTAGTCTCCGACCAGAGCCGCGCGTCGCCGAAGGAGGTCGACGCATCGGCGCGCCGCGCCACGACGCGCACCAGGACGGGCGCGCCGCCATCGGCGATGTAGATCGCGTCTCGGCCGATGTTGGGATCCGCGAAGAGCGCGCCCACTGCGGCGGCGAAGGCGCTCATCAGAAGGCCGCGTTCAGGCGCACCCGGCCGATGGTGTCGCCGGCGCCGCTCGCCACCGCCTCGGTGGCCACGCCGATGAGAGTGTTGTCGGTCGCTACCGTGGTGCAGCGCTTGTTGGTGTCGTCCCAATAGACCTTGGTGCCGACCGTCCAGGCCTGCGAGCCGATCTTGGT
>NZ_SOKV02000204.1:0-552 GCF_004407025.1 Paracoccus sp. DMF | reverse complement strand
GCCTTCGTGCCGGATCAGGGCCAGAAGCCCCCGATCAGAGGTTTGCATGGGATTACCCGAGGGTTGAGATAAAAAGGATCAGGACGGCGACTGCGAGGCCGATACGGAGCCGGTGGGCAAAGGCCTGTCCGGGGTCCGCGGGATCGCAGCGCAGCGAGCGGGCAAGGCGAAGGATCTCATGCATCAGCGTCATCCTTCCCGGCGCGGCGGAGCCTGGCGAGGATGAGCTCGATGAAGGCGGCCCCGAAGACGCCGACCAGGTAGGCGGCCGAGCCGACCGCCCCGCCTGCGGCGACGGCGCCATCGGGCAGACCGAGCCACCCCGTCACGATCACGATGGAAAAACTGCCCATCCCCGCGGCGATCAACCCGCCAAGCAGGACATGCCGCAAGGCTTCACGCAGCGCCATCCGGGTGGTCAGGGCATTGGTGGCAACACCCAGCGCGCCCCAGAAGGCCAGCATCAGCGCCGTCGAGGCGGCGATCTCGCGCCAAAGGTGGGACCAGAAGGATTCGTCGTTCATGTGCGGATTTCCACGAGGGGGATCGAGG
>NZ_SOKV02000203.1:0-553 GCF_004407025.1 Paracoccus sp. DMF | reverse complement strand
GGCTTCCTCGGGCGGCACCGCCATCGGGAAGGACTCGGACGCGATGCGCGTCGTGTCCACGGTGATGCGCCGTGCCTCGACGAGGGCCGCGTCGTAATCCTCGTCGGCGCGGGCGATCTGCCACTTCAACGCCTGCGGCAGTTCGGTCTCCTGGCCGCGGGTCAGTTCCAGCACATCGCCCTCGCGGGCGGCGACCAGATCGTCGGGCCCGAGGGTGGCGACCGAGGCCCGGCCGCGCATGACGAACCGGATCACGCCCTCGGTCTCCACCGCATCGAAGCCAAAGTGCCGCGACAGCGTGGTGATCGAAGCCCGCGGGCTTTCCAGCGCCGTGATGGCGTAGCCCTCGACCGCGCCCCAGAGGCCGGAGACGTCGATCCTCGCGTCGGGCAGCCCGGCGCGCAGGCAGAGATGCCGGACGAGCGCCGCCAGCGACACCGCGCCGAGCCGTCCGGTCAGCCAGTGCCCGAGCCGCCAGTTCGCGCCGTCCGTCCAGACGTCGGTCAGCGCCGGGAAGAAGGGATAGGGCCGCGCGTCCCAGGTCCAGGCGGCG
>NZ_SOKV02000202.1:0-568 GCF_004407025.1 Paracoccus sp. DMF | reverse complement strand
GGCTTCCTCGGGCGGCACCGCCATCGGGAAGGATTCGGAGGCGATCCGCGTGGTATCGACCGTGATGCGCCGCGCCTCGACTTGAGCCGCCTCGTAATCCTCGTCGGCCCGGGCAACCTGCCACTTCAAGGCCTGCGGCAACTCCGTCTCCTGGCCGCGCGTCAGTTCCAAGACGTCGCCCTCGCGCGCGGCGACCAGATCGTCCGGTGCGACGCTCGCCACAGCCGCCCTGCCGCGCATGATAAAGCGGATCACGCCCTCGGTCTCAAGGGCGTCGAACCCGAAATGCCGCGACAGTGTGGTGATCGAGGCGCGCGGGCTTTCCAGCGCGGTGATGGCGTAACCCTCGACCGCACCCCAGAGGCCGGAGACGTCGACCCGGGACTCGGGCAGCCCGGCGCGCAGGCAGAGGTGCCGGACCAGTGCGGCCAGCGACACCGCGCCGAGACGCCCGGTCAGCCAATGCCCAAGCCGCCAGTTCGCGCCGTCCGTCCAGACGTCGGTCAGCGCCGGAAAGAACGGATAGGGCCGCGCGTCCCAGGTCCAGGCGGCGCATTCCGGCACATGC
>NZ_SOKV02000201.1:0-579 GCF_004407025.1 Paracoccus sp. DMF | reverse complement strand
GCGATGTTCTTCGATCTTAAGGCCGACGCCGCGTCGGGCATGCAGAGCGCCATCGAGAGCGTGGTGGGTTTCGGCAACACCGCCGCGAACACCTTCGAGGGCGCCTACGAGGCGATCAAGGCGATCTGGGGCCTGCTGCCCGCCGCCATCGGCGATCTCGCGTTCCAGGCGGCCAACAGCCTGGTCGATGGCGTCGAGGCGATGCTGAACGGCGTGGTCTCGCGCATCAACGGCTTCATCGGCGGCATCAACCAGGGGCTCGAAGCGCTCGGGTCGGAGCGGCGAATATCACTGGTTCCGGACCTCGACCTCGGCGAAATCGAGAACCGCTTCGAGGGCGCGGCCAGTGCCGCCACCACGGCGGCGCAGGCGGCATTCGACCGTGCCTTCGAGGACAACCCGCTGAGCGCGCCCGACCTTGGTCTGTCCGAGGCGGCGAACCGCGCGCTCGAGTCCGCCAACCTCTATCGCGGAGCCGCGCGCGATCTGGCGGAAGGGGCCCGCGCCCCGCTCGAAAGCTGGCAGGCGCTGCGCGATGTCGTGCGCGGCACCGATGAGGCCAGTGCTGATGCGCTGACC
>NZ_SOKV02000200.1:0-581 GCF_004407025.1 Paracoccus sp. DMF | reverse complement strand
CTTCCAGTGCCGGATCACCTCGTCGGTGACGGGCGCGCGGTCCATGATGCCCGCCACCTCGGCCATGTCGAAATCCGACATCGTCTTGCGGACGGAGCGCAGTTCGTCCTGCACGCCCACATCGATGACGAAGGTGCGGGGCGGCACCAGATGGCCCGAGGTGATCAGTTCGCCCAGCCGCACCTGATCGGCGACATTGTCGAAGACCTCTCGCAGCCCCTTCCTGTCGCCCCGGTTCGGCGTGGCCGTGACCCCGAAGATCCGGGCATCGGGATTGGCCTCGCGTACCCGGTCGATGATGCGGCGGTAGCTGTCGGCGATGGCATGGTGCGCCTCGTCGACAACCAGCAGATCAAGACGCGGCATGTCGGCGAGGTTCGAAGCCCGCGCCAGCGTCGGCACCATGGCGAAGGCGACCTGACCGTTCCAGGATTTCTCGGTGGCGTCGATGACCGATGTGGCGACGCCGGGAACCACGCGCTGGAACTTGGCGCGGTTCTGCGCCGTCAGTTCGTCGCGATGCGCCAGCACGCAGGCCTTGGCGCCGTCGCCGATCATCTCGCCGGTGACCGCCGAGAGCA